>RFJF01000301.1 GCA_003695455.1 Chloroflexota bacterium | reverse complement strand
AGTTAACCGGGGTGCGATTCGCCCAGTTGACTCCGGCCTGACACAGAAGAAAACCACATTGATGCTTTCAGTAAAAGCAACTTTCGGCGCTGGCGGAACACGTCAATCCGGCGGGGATTGCCGGCTTCCTCTTTTTGTTTCTGCAGTGTGGCTTGCCTGGATTAACGGCTCGCTGTTCCACGATTTGCACGGCAACAACGATATTCGCACCCGCGTATTCACCTTTCTGCAAATGTTCACCGTGGCCGCGATGGCCGTCTTTGCTCACAACGCACCGGGAGAAGGCTCCGCCGGTTTTGCCCTCTCTTTTGCCGCCTACTAACTTACCGCTAACAAGGTTCGTGTTGCGTGCGGCGTGAAACGTGATGATTTTTTATCGGAAGCTCTCACGCAACACGCATCACGATTCATGCGTGGTGCCAGAGTCTTGACAAGAAAGTAATTTTCATACACAATACATAGGTACATTGGTACATACATAACACACAATGAAGGTTTAATTGTGAATAAAAAAATCAAGGTTGAGCGCGTACAAACCGGCGTGCGGATTGAAAAACGAATGCTGAAGGTACTCAAGGCGATGGCCGAGTACCACGACATCTCCCTCGGCGATTTGCTGGAGGGCATTGTCCTGCACGCCTTTGAGGGCAAAAGCCCGTTTAACGAGCAGGCCATCCAGCGGATTGCGCAGTTGAAACAAATTTACGGCATGGACTACGACGCCGGCGCCGCCCACAACCTGACAGAAGAGGAGTGAATTTTGATGCAACAAGTTTCGCACAGCACCACCATTCACGTGAACGCCACCCCGGATGAAACCCTGCCGCTGTTTACCGCCGCCGGAGAGCGTTTGTGGATAAAAGAGTGGGACCCAACGTACATTTATCCCGAAAGCGGAGAACCCCAACAGGGAATGATTTGGAAAACCACCAACCACGCCAATATTGATGAGATATGGGTTACAGTCACCTATGACATGGCCCGGCACATCGCCACCTACGTCAAATGGTCACCCGAAAGCAACGTCACCCGCATCGACATCCGGTGCCGCCCCATTGACGACGCCCGCACCCAGGTGCAAGTGACCTACACCGTCACCGCACTGAGCGAGGAAGGGCTGGCCGGCCTCAAGTCATTCACCAAAGAACATTATGACCGGTGGATTCTTACGTGGGAACAGGCGATTGAGCATTACCTGCAACACGGAGAGGCATCGCATTTTCATTAATTGAGATTCCGGCGGTCTGCCGCGATCCAATATCGGTTGAATAGCTCTTTTAACCGGCTTTCACCTGTATTGGACAGGCGTTTCAACGCCCGGCGGGTGACGTTTGACACAACCACAGCTTTATGCAGAGCAACAACCCCCTGCCAACCGGCCATAAATTCAGAATAATCCGCAATCAAACGGCCTGCCCGACGCACCATCGGGCAGGCCGTATTCATACCAACAACCATTCAGGGAATATACCGCTTAATCTGCGATAATAAGCGGCAGATAAACATAATACGTATTGTTCGCAATGGTGACGGTGGTAGTGGCCGTATCGGCGCGGTGAAGGCCGTCTGTGATGGTCAGGGTAAAGCTGAGAACGGTGGGTGTGATGGGGGCGGTGAAAGTGGGGGAGACGGTTGTTGCACTGGAGAGGGTGACGGTGACGCCGCCCGTCTGCCGCCAGCCGTAGGTCAGCCCGTCGCCCACCGGGTCGTTGGAGGCGGAACCGTTCAGGGTGATGGTGATGCCGGGATTGGCGGATTGCGGCACGCCGGCGTCGGCGGTGGGAAGGAGGCGATTGGGGCAGCCGGCAGGCGGGGTGGTTTTGAAGCCGCTGTAATCCACAGAACCGGAAACAGAATCACCGCTGCCGGGGCCGGCGCCGGCAGGCCCGTCTGCCGCACCCCACCAATTACCGGTTGCCGGTTTGGTCGAGCCGTACAGCTCAACGGAGATGTCGCTATTGTTCACGATGCAACTGTTGGTGATTTGCGGGGAACTGGCCCCCCATGCGAAGATAGCGCCGCCGCGCCCCCAATCACGCATTGTCCGGTTATTCAGCAGATGGGTGCCGGTGAACACGGCTCGCCCGCTATTGAGGTAGAGACCGCCGCCGTCATAGGGGACCGTGTTGCCGCTCATCTGCCCGCCGGTCATGGTAATGACCGCCGAAGAATTTTGCAGAAACAGACCGCCGCCGGACCCGATTTTGGTATTATTGCTCAGAATCTGGGTGTTGGTGAGAACGGTGCTGCCGTATTTCAGAAACATGCCGCCGCCGCTAGCGTTGGCGGTGTTGCGCTCCAGCGTGGTACTGGTAAGAGACATCGCCCCTTGAAAATTGTAGACTCCGCCGCCGCTACCAGTGGCGGTATTGCTGCCAATTGTGCCACCGCTAACGTTGAGCGTCGCCGTTCCCTGGTTGGTCCACACCCCGCCGCCGTTGGTGGCGCTATTGCTCAACACGTTCGTGTTACTTAGCGTACCCTCTCCCTGGTTGACATACAACCCGCCGCCGCTGTTAGTAGCGGTATTGCTGCCAATTGTACCGCCGGTAACGTTGAGCCTCGCCGTCCCCTGGTTGAGGTACAGCCCGCCGCCATCGTGGGCACTGTTGCTCAACACATTCGTACCGGTCAGCGTGGCTGTGCCGTTGAAGAGGTGCAACCCGCCGCCTTGATTGGAGACGGTGTTGCGGCCAATTGTGCCGCCGCTAACGTTGAGCGTGGCCGTTCCCTGGTTGGCAAATACGCCGCCGCCGTTCGTGGCGCTGTTGCTCAACACATCTGTGCTGTTTAGCGTAGCCGTTCCTTGCTGGACGAACAGCCCGCCGCCGTTTATCACCCCGGTATTTCGTTCTACAAGACCATTGGTCAGGGTGAGAACACCCACCGGCTGGTTAACGCGAATGCCACCGCCGTAGTTGGCGCTGTTGCTGATAACCTGTGTGCTGGTCAGAATGGCCGTCCCCGATTCCACAAACAGGCCACCTCCGGAACCGGCGCTGTTGCCGCGCACAAGGCCGCCCTGCGCCCGCAATTGCGAGCTGGAAAACCACACAAAGATGCCGCCTCCGCTGCCGGTGGCGACGTTATTGGTCAGGGTGACGCTCACCAGAAGCAACTGGCCGGCGTCGAGAATCCCGCCACCGTTGCCGCTGTTGACCCTGCCATCCTGCACGGTCAGGTTGGTGATGGTCACCACGCCGCTGGCGGCGATGTTGAACACCCGCCCGGTGCCGTTGCCGCTGACGGCCAGCAGACTCGCCCCCGGCCCGCTGATGGTCAGCGTTTTGGTGATTAGCAGCTCGCCGCCGGTGAGGGTGATGGTTTGCCCCTGCAAGGCAGGGTCAAAAGCGATGGTCTCGCCGTTGGCGGCGTCGATGATGGCTTCGCGCAGGGTGCAATTGTTCACCACGCAGGT
>RFJF01000300.1 GCA_003695455.1 Chloroflexota bacterium | reverse complement strand
GCAGATGATCCCGTTTGTTGAAACGCACTACATTAAAAATGAAAGCCAGGATTTTGAGAACGCCGATTTTGTGCTGCCCTATGCCGCACCGCGTGAAACCGATATTATTCAGGTGGATGATATGAACATTCCGCCGGGGCAATTAGCCATCAATCGCGGCACCGGCGTGGAGGCTGCCGACGGCTGGGTGGGGCGCGTGGAAGAGTTTCTGGTTAGCCCGGACAGTGGAAACATCACCCATTTGGTGGTACGCCAGGCGCACTGGTCCGGCAAGCGCGAACTGACCCTGCCGGTATCTACCGTTGACCGGGTGTTTGATAACGTGGTTTACCTCAAACTGGATAAAAAAGGCGTTGCGGCGCTGCCAACAATTCCGGCTGCGCGTAGTTGGGGCTTTCCCGGCTCCAACATCGAACTGGTGGCGCTGGTGTTTGATGGCACAGACAAGGCCGGCGAAGTGGTCAAATTTATCAAAAAGATGCGGCAGGAACACACCATCGCCCGCATCCGCAACTTTGCTGTGCTGCAAACCGACGCCGACGGAAAGCCGTCTCTGAGCGAAGACAAAGATGTAGACAAACGGCAGGGCACAATTTTTGGCGCCATCAGCGGCGGGCTGATTGGCCTGCTGGCCGGGCCGGTGGGGGCCATTGTGGGCGCTGCCGCCGGAGCCGCCACCGGGCGCGTGGCCGCAGACAGAATTGACATGGGTTTTTCAAACGATTATCTGCAGGGCTTGCAGGAGCATCTCAAACCTAACAGCTCTGCCGTGCTGGCGGTGGTTGAACACCAGTGGGTAGGCTCTGTTACCGATGCCCTCAAGGATTTTGGCGGTACGGTTTTTACCCAGGCCCTGCCCGATGAAATTGCCGCGCAATTGCTGCCAGAGTCTGGTTCAGACGAGTAGACTCTGATTTGAGATATTAAACTGAAATCAGAATGAAAACAACAGTTCCTGAGGTTGCAGTTTATTCAATCGGGGCATAGGGATGCCCCGACTACAACGTACATCCGGCAGCCCCGGCATCCCTATGCCGGGAGAGAAAACTGCCAATCTCGTTTTGAAAGCAGTTTAAATTCCGCAAGTCATTAATGTATTGAAAGGAGAATTTTTGTGAGTAACCTGGTAGTTGTTGTTTTTGATAATGAAGAAGAAGCGGGAAAAGCAATGGAAACCATCAAGGGGATGCGCAAAGACGCGTTCATCAGCCTGGATGACTCTGCCGTGATTGTGAAAGACGCCGAAGGCAAAATTCACGTTAAAAACGAAATTGACCGCGGCATTAAAGTGGGCGCCGGCGTGGGTAGCATGCTGGGCCTGTTCATTGGCTTTTTCTTTGGTGGGCCGCTCGGCTCAATGATTGTGGGCGGCGCCGGCGGCGCGCTGGTGGGCAAGCTGGCCGATATGGGCGTAGACCAAAAATTTGTCAAACAGGTCAGCGAGGATTTGAAGCCCGGTTCATCGGCCTTGTTCATTCTGGTGCGCGATGCCGTCTCAAACGCGGCGCTGGCGGCCTTTCGCCCCTACAAAGGCACGGTTTACCACACCACCCTGCCCGGTGAAGTAGAAGAAGAACTGCGACACGTCCTCAAAGAACGCCGGTAAGCTCTCGCCATTAATTGGGGCTTTTCAGTCAAAAGATTGTGCTTTGGGCAAGAAAACTATATATAATCGGGGAGCAAGGAGTAGGGAGTAAGAAGTAGCGGCCTACTCCCTGCTCCGTACTTCTTACTCCATTTCCTGCTGGGTTCCGGTTTATCCGGGTCAGGGTCTTTCCTGTGGTGTGTAGGAGTCGGGGGACGGGGGTGCCCCGGTTACGTATCATCAGAATTGTTATATGTGTTTGAAACCGTCGGAATTTTATCATTCCCGGCGGTTTTTCTTTGCCCCGGTTTATCTCATTCCCCGGCTTGCCGGTTCACCCCCCAATCGAGCGTCACATTCTG
>RFJF01000299.1 GCA_003695455.1 Chloroflexota bacterium | reverse complement strand
CAATCACCCCGGCGGTTTGTTCGGTGATGGCCTGCCGGGCGCTCTCCAGATTGTTGAATTCGGCAAAGGTGACGCCGCCAATCAGCGGCTCAAATGGCGCGCGGTATTTTTCGGTGGCGGTCACAGACAGCGCGCCCATCGAGCGCCCGTGGAAGGAGTGGCTGAAGGCCACCAGCCCGAATTTGTCGTTGTGGCCGGCAGCGCGGGCAAATTTGCGGGCAAACTTGAGCGCGCCCTCGTTGGCCTCTGTGCCGGAGTTGCAGAAGAAAACCCGGTCCGCAAAAGACGACTCGCACAAATCGCGGGCCAGCAGGGCGTGCGGGGCGGTGTGGTACAGGTTGCTCACGTGGAGCAGGCCGCCGGCGGCCTCGCGGATAGTCTCGACGAGCGCCGGGTGGTTGTAGCCCAGCGCGTTCACGGCAATACCGCTGCACGCATCCAGGTAGCGGCGGCCTTCGCTGTCAAACAGCCACACCCCCTCGCCGCGCTCCAGTACAAATTCCGGGCGCACGTAGGTTTGCAGTACATATTTTTGTTCAAGATTGATGATTTTGGCGGCGGTGGTCATAAAATTTCTCCTGAAAATACAGTAGACAGTAGACAGTAGACGGTAGGCGGTAGGCGGGGCATCCCGATGCCCGCCGGGTTGTCCGGCACAGGAATGCCGGGAGTATCACATTCTGTTAATTGACGATGGTGGTGCCCGTACCGGCTTTGAGGCCATCCAGATTGGTAATAGTCACGGCCGATACCCCGGCCCGCACTGCGGCGATGGCGGATTTGGCTTTGGGAATCATCCCGTTGGTGATGACTTTCTCCTCGATTAACTGCTCCACGTCCGGCACGGTCAGGTGGGGCAAAAGTTGTTTGTCTTTGAGAATGCCCGGCACGTTGCTGATAAACACCAGTGCCTGCGCTTGCATGGCAATGGCCACCGCCACCGCCACGTGGTCGGCGTTGACGTTGAACATACTGCCGTCGGCGCCGTAGCACAACGGCGACAGCGTGGGGGTGATGCCGTTATCCAGCAATTGCGAGAAGACCTCGGTGCGAACGTGCGTGACCCGGCCCACGTAGCCCAAATCACCGCCGGCGTGTTCCAGCTTTTCTGCCCGCACCGCGTTGCGGTCCACGCCGGACATGCCAAAGGCGTCTACCCCGGCCTGGCTCAGTGAAGACACCAGCCGTTTGTTGACCCGCCCCACCAGCACCATCTGCACAATATCCAGCGATTCGGCATCGGTAACGCGCAAGCCGTCAATGTACTGCGGCTCCACGCCCAGCCGGGTTTGCAGCTCGCGAATTTCCTTGCCGCCGCCGTGAACCAGAATCGGCGGTTCCGGCAGCGCGGCCACCGCCTGCCCCACCTGTTTCACAATTTCCGGGTTGTCCAGCTCCTGCCCGCCCATTTTCAGTACCAGCATTTTTTCTCCAATAACCAATTAAAAATGACGAATGACCAAACTTACCCAACTCACT
>RFJF01000298.1 GCA_003695455.1 Chloroflexota bacterium | reverse complement strand
CGTCCAGCCCGGCCCGCCGAAATCGCCCAGCGGAACCAGACGCGGCTCAATGGGGGTCGCGCCCGTACCAACCTGGTCGCCTGTAGTCGGAGTGAAGCTACAGCCGTCGCCGTCGGCAAGCAGGTTGTAGCCGGCGGAGGAAATAACGCCGGAGCAGTTGAGGGGCGTTGTTGGGCGGCAGTTGGACACATAGGGGTAAACCGGTATCACGTCGCACATCCCCAGGGCATTGTGGGCCAGCAGAGAACTGTGCAGGGTGATCGCCCCGTTGATTTTGTAGATGCCGGCTCCCAGACCGGCGCTGCTGCTAACCCCGCCGGCAAAATTACTGACTACGGTGGTATGGGTCAGGCTGACAGTGGCGCTGACCCCATCGGTGTACAGGCCGCCGCCATAGCCGCCGCCGATGCCGCTGGCCGCGGCATTGTAGGCGATAGTGCTGTTGATACTTGTCAACGGGCCGAAATTGGCGATGCCGCCGCCAAAGCTGTTCTGTAGTGAGCCGGCGCCGTTGAGGCTGACTTCACTCCTTATCAGTGTGAGGGTTCCGTAGTTGGCAATGCCGCCGCCGATGCTATTCGATAAATCTGAGCCGGCAGCGTTGTTGGTAACGGTGCTATCTATCAGAGTCAATACGCCGCTCGCCGTGTTGTAAATGCCCCCGCCTACGCCGGTTTGCCCAGGTTCGTATGCGCCGTTTGTTTGCACGGCGCTGGCGTTCAGGGTTAGCGTTCCGGCGTTGTAGATGCCCGCCCCTTCGGAAACGCCCGCCCCGCCCTGAATAGCCACGCCGGAAATCGCAACCGTTGTATCCGCCGCGATGGTCACAACCCGGTCAAACCCATCCGCGTCAATTTTAGTTGCCCCAACGCCAGCGCCCAACAGAGTCAGGCTTTTGGTTAAGACCAGAGTTTCGGTGTAGGTTCCGGCGGCCAGGGCAATCGAATCGCCGTCCGCGGCCTTGCCCACGGCGGCGGTGATGGCCGCGCAGGGCGAAGCGGGCGAGAGGCAGTCGTTGGCGTCGTCGCCGTTGGGAGCCACGTAGTAGGTCGTCCCCCCGGCTTTTGACTCCTGCGCCCAAACGGGACGATCCTGGTTTGCCATCACCAACCCGACCAGCAGACAGACCAATCCGGCCAACCAGAGGGATATTTTGAAGTTGGTAGTGCGAATGGTGCGGTTCATCACTTGCTCCTGAGTGTTATTTCAAAACCAGCGGCAGGTAGATGTTCTGGGTACTGGCATCTTCCGCTACCCACATAGCCACCGATACCTGCTGCGGGCTTTGTTGGGTGCAGCTTCCCGCCGCGCCGCTGATGGTGACCGTGCCCTCATATTGTCCGCGTGGCAGGCTGGTCGCTCTGGCATTGACAGTTATGCCCGTGCTGTCCGGCTCCAGCGAGAGCCAGGCAACATTTGTGACGGCAGTGGGGGTCAAAACGCCGCCCCCGGTATTGAAAACTTCTATCCGTTGGCTCGCCGGATTAAGACCGCCGCCGGTAGCTTCAAAAGCCAGATGGTAGGGACTCAGGCTCAGGCGGGGCAGCCAGGTGACATCCGGCAAGCCATCGCTCCCCGCCGAGACGGGCACGCTGTTGGGGTCGGTTGGGTCGCTGTCCCCGGCCACTTCTTCCCCATCGGAGAAGCCGTCCAAATCGGTATCCGGGTTGAGCGGGTCGGTCAAATAGGTGTATTCAGCGCCGGTTTTGAGACAATCGCCATCCGGGTCATCATCCGGGCTAGCTACACCGTAGGCCGTCTCCCAGTCGTCGGGGAGACCGTCGCCATCGGCGTCAACGCCGCTGCTCACCAGCAAGGCGATATCGTTGGAGAGGGGGCTGGGCAAGGCGTTGTCGAGATAGTTTTGCACAGCGAAGTGATAAACATACCCCGGCGTCAAACCGGTGACAACCGTGTTGGTCACAATCCCTACGTCCAGCGGCGATGGCCCGGCAGCAGCGCTGCTATCGGGCCGGCCCGGGCCGGCGGGAAAGTTCCGGGCGTAATGAACAACCGTGCCGTCCCAGGTTCCCAAAGCGCCCGGCCAATCCCAGCGGAGCGAGACACTGTCAGCCGCTTGAAGCGTGCCAGTGAGATGGCTGGCCGGCCATGCATAGGTCGCCGCGCCGTTCTGGGGCAGGTCAATGACCACCGGCGGTGTTTGGGCGCTGACGTTGCCGCTGGCGTCGTAGGCGTCCATCACCACCTGCACCCCCGGCAGGCCGTTGAGCAAGCCGCCGACGCGGGCGCATTGCCGGCCCGTCTGCGCTGTGGCGTGTACGCGCAGGGGCTGCCAGACAGTCCAGATGGGGTTATAGGTAAACAGGTGATAGCCGGACAGGTCTTTAGCCGGGCTAACATCCCAACAAACCTTCATTGCGTCCTTGAGCGGGGTGGCGGTCAGATTGGCCGGCGGCTGGGGCGGCATCTGGTCATCGAGGCGGATGGCGCCGGGCGCATAGATATAGGTAAAGCCGGGAAGCTGGTTGGTTCCGCTGAGCGTGGGCGTTTGCGGGCCGTTGTCGCGGGAGTCTACGCGGCCGTAGATGTGGTACACGCCCCGGCCCAGGTGCGACAGGTCCCAATCATAGCGGCCCTGGGCCAGCGGAATGTGTTCCCGAATAACGCCGCCGTAAGTCTGGGTGCCGGTCAGGGCGGTGGTTTCGGTGGCGGTGTAGTAAAGACTCAGGCGCAGATCCACGCCGGGCAAGGTGTAGGGCGCCGTCCATTGGATGGGATAGCTCATTTCATTGCTGGTAAAAGTTTCGGTGGTGGCCGGAGTCTCCAGCGTGACCGGCGGCGCGCCCTTGTTGGCCAGATACAGAAAGTGATAGTCGTTTTCCGGCGCGGCCTGGCTGATGACGGCCTGCCATTGACCAGGCATCGGAGCCTTTAGTCCGTACAACCGTGAATGAGCCGTATCAGAAACCACCACGTTATAGCTCACGGCATTGGCGGGGGTGATTTCCACGGCGTCAGGGCGGATGAGGGTCAGTTGAGGACTGCCTTTTGCCCAGGTTAAGCCAGTTAGGAAAGAGCCGGTGGTCTGGGTTACGGTAAATACCTGGCTGACGGTGGGCGCCGTGGGATTGGCAACCGTGTGGCGGGACAGGTTGGCGGGCAGGCCGTTTACCATTGGCAAAGCTGACAGACCGGCGGAACGTGGGAGGGCGTTTTCCTCCCCGTACTGGTCAACCAGCAGATAGCCATCACTACCCAAAATAAAGCGGAAGCACGTCCAGGGTAATAAAATACTGGGGCACTCAAAGGTGAAGAAGATGCCAATGTCAAAATCGTTAAAGCTGTATTTTCCTTTAACGCCCCATTCGTATTCGGTGCAGGCGTCATTGTTGCAGAACTCGCCAAATTCCAGGGTGAGGGTGATTTCCAGGTTGGAGGGAGGGATGTTGATATTGAACCAGGAGAAGATTTGCCCCTTCTGGATACGCAGCGTCCCGCCCACGCTGGCGGCGAAGTGCATGTCATGATTATCGGCCAGCCAGGGATAGCGATTTTGCCAGCCCTGCCCCTGCCACATGTGGCCGTAAGCCCGGCCTTTGATGAGCCAGCTTTGGGCATTGGGGAAGAAGATGCTGGCATCGGCCCCAATATCCAGCGGGTCCCAGGCTACCCAGGCATGGCCTTCGAGGGTGACAACTTTGAGCGCGCGCCCGTTGATCTGCATATCAAAAATGCCGGCGGTATCGAGGGTCAGGGTGGCGGTGCCGTCAATCAGGCTGGCCGAGGCGTCGCTCCGCAAATCAATCTGCACCTGAATTTGGGTGTAATCCGGGTCAATGATGACCTCTCCGCGCAGGCGGCTGACAAAGATGCCCGTATTAGCCACCGGAATACCGGGCACGCTTTGAAAGGTGAGGCTGGTCTGGCGCAGCTTATTCTGGCAAAGGGTGAAGTCGGCGGCAATCATCTGGTTGGGGTCCAGGTCTGAGCCAATACCCGGCAGGGCAATGACACTTCGCCCGGTGATGATGGTGACTGCCTCGTGGTTACTACCGCTGTCGGTGCGGCTGGTGGGGCAAACGCCCTGCTCCACCTTCACCGTAGCGTCAAAGGTGCGAAAGCTGAAGCCGTAGGTGTCGGCAGCGGCGGCCTTGGGGTGGTCATTGCTGTAGATATGGATTTCGCCCTGGCGCTGCATGGCCACGGTGGCCGCGTTGCCGGTGATGGTAATATCGGGCAGTTCCCAATTCCGGTTGGGGTTCTCCGGGGTGTCGCCGGGGTGGCGCAGGTCGATGCAGTAGCCCCGGCAAGGGGTGCGCGCGCCGGGGAGTTTGGCCCCATACGGCAAAATCAGGGCCTGCACCGGCTTGAGACCGCCCCCCAGGTTCAGAGGATGCATGACGTAGCCGCTGGTCAGGCGCAGATTAGTAAAGCGGCCAACCGGGCCATCGCCAGGCTCAAAATCAATCGTCCACTGGTTCAAATCGCCCAACAACAGGGACAGTCCGGCGTATTCAATGGGGGCCGGGCCGCTGTTGAAGGTGAGACTGCGGCTGGTGGGCAAATAACTTTCCGCCTGGAAGGTCCAGGCCAGGTCAAAAACCCAGTTTTGGATGCCGCCGGGGCCGGTATCAATGCCCCGGTAGAGGTTGGCCCGACCCACCGCGTGCTGGGTGTTGGCGCTATCCTGACGCACACTGATTTTGAGGTCGCCGCCATCAATCCGGGTGAGGGGCAAGGGCACGTAGTTCCCCTGGAGGAGGGTTAACAAGCCATAGTCCGGATCGGTCAACTCAGGATGGCCCCAAAAGAAGCCGGTCCAGACTTCGCGCAATACGGGCGGGCCGGAAGCGGCAGCTTGAAAAAGCCAGGTATTGGCGTTATTCTGATATTGGCCGGCCCACAATGTAGTGGCGGTGACGGCAATGGGTCCTTCGGCCACGGCCACCAGCCGTTCCACGTTGCCGCTGTCTCGCCAGCCGATGAAGGGGGTATAGGCGACGCCATCCACCAGACTCGTGAGGCGGGTGGTAAAAATACCGCTGGTCGCATCGTAATCAAAACCGGCCTCCGAGTAAACGGTGTACGGGCCAACATCAAAGGAGGCCGTCTGGCCGGGTACAGGTTGCTGCACTTTCTGGCAGCCGGGGGCGCTGCGGATTGGGATGCTGTCCAGCGGGCAGGCGCGAACCACAATTTGAAACGCGACGTCAAAAATTTGCCCGGCGTTATCGCCCTCCGAAGGTTTGACATCGCTGGGGTATTCGATGACCAGCCCCCACAAACCGGCGTTGGCGGCGTTTGTTTCAATCTTCATGCTGTTGACCGGCCGGCTTTGCGCCTTGCTCATCACCGTGCCGGGTGCGGCCGGCGGATAGGCATAGGCCTGGCCCGGCCCGGTCACTTCAACGGCTACCCGGCGGTCGGCGGGCAGGTTCAGGTCAAAAGTTTTGAGAACGTGATTCGAAGACATGACGAAAGTGTAGCTGATGACGCCGGTGCCGGGGCCAAATTCCGGGGTGCCGGGCAGGTCGGGTAGGGGGTTGGAAGCCGCCGCTTCAACCAGATAGTGACTGAGGGTGGGGTCGAAGGGGAACGGCTCGACGGCGAACTGGTGGTTGTACTGGGCCGGATTGCCGCGCACGATGACGTGATTGGGTGTGGTCACGGCATCCGGCAGAGATTGCCGGGGCGGGCAGGGATTAGAAAAAATACAGATCACGGCTACGGTGGTGGAACCATACGCGGTCAGAAAATTCTGGTCGCTCCGCAAGCCTTTGGCGGCGGCCGCCGTCCAGGCGCTATTGCCGGCCGGGAGGTTGTAAACGTGATGCTGGCGTTGAAAATCTATATTTTCCGAGGGCAGGATATCGGAGATGAGCGGCGTTTCATTTTCCAGGGTAGGAGCGTCGTAGGTGAGCAACAGCATAAAGCCGCCGCCATAGGTTAAAGGCAGGAGGCCGCCAAAGAGGTCTTCGGGGTCTTTTTCCCAATCCTCCTCACCCCAGGCCAGGGTTTTGGGAATACCCACAAACTGGCAGGGGTTGCAGTTGGGCAAATCATTGACCGGGGCCAAAACCAGGCCAAAGTTCGTATCCGGGCCTTGCAACCACTGGTTGACCACATCGAGGTGCAGGGTGTAGCGTTCCGCCTTGAACAGCCCGCCCAGGCGAAAATCGGGGTGGGCTACGCTCAGGGTGCGCTGACCGGCGTTGAGGCTGTTGTTGGTCGGGCCGGGCCACTGAATCTGGTTGATGGACATCGTCGCCGGCCAGTTTTCCTGAACCTCCAGCACCGTCACCTCTGCTCTGGCCAGCGATGGGTAATGCTGGTACAGGCCGCGCACCGGGGCCACGGCCAACTCCGCTTTGACCAGTTCCGCGCCGGGGGGGAGGGTGGGCAATTCGGTAAAGCGAATCAGGGCGCGGCAGGCGCCGTTGCCGTAGCCATACGTCCCCACATGCACCGCCGGGGTTGGGTTATCGTTGGGCAAGGGGTAGGCGTCGTTCGCCAGGGCCAGGTCATCACAACTGGGGTCAACTGAGGTGTCGCGGTCAAAGGAGTAGGCTTCAAAGGGGCGCAGAACTTGCATAGTAGGGTCAAGAATGACCGGATAGCGGCGGGCCGAATCCGCCCACCAGGTGTACGGCGTTTCAACCGAAATGCGCCAGTTGCCCTCATCTTCGGGGATAAGGTGATACTGCCCGGCTGTACGCCGGCGGGGATCGGCCTGCTCAAAGGCCAGCGGCGGGGCGAGATAAAGGACGCTCTCACCGTTGGGAGCGAGAATTTCAAGCCAGGACGAGGTCACAAATTCCCCGTGTTGAGTTTTGCCATCCGCATAAAGCGCGTAACCAGGCAGTAAATGCAATCTGGCCTGAAAGGCCAGGTATTCCGGCGCGGGCTGTTGGTCTGCCCCAGCCGGTGGATGAGAAAACACCAGGCTTTGCTCCACCTGTCCGGGTCCGCCGGTGATGGTTTCGCTTAAACCAGGCAATGACCAGTTCCCGGCAAAGTGAATCGTTTGGGCATCCGGGGTCAATTTGCCCGGCGGGACGGCCGGGTTGGTGCGGGGTGTTGCCAAAACGCGGCTGCCGACGGGGTAGCGGCCCGTCAAGGCCACGGCCAACGGCTCCCAGCCAACATGGTGCTGACCATTTTGTAAGTTCATGGCCGCCCGGCCGGCTTCGACCCTAATCTGCAAAAGATTGGTGGTGTTGGCAAAGCCGCCGTCTACAGGCGCGAAACGGGGGTCAATGCGCCGCCAGTCCCCTGTCGAGGTTTGATATTGAAATGGAGTGGGGGCTACAACGGCCATACGTTGACCATTCTCTCCCGGCAGGTCAAGAATATTGGGCGCGTTTACGTCAATGACCGGATGATGTGGCGGCGCAACGGGTATCAAGGCGGATGTGGCGGTCTGGCCGTTGTTCATAACCGGCGCGACCGGCCTATTCTGAGATTGGGCGGTTACCAGGACAATCAGGCAAAACATGACGATTAACCTGGCATATCTGGTCGGTGGGGCAACCCAACCCGGCTTTAGGACTACCTGTCTTGGTAATGAAGATACGGTCATCGTAAGCTCCTTAATCGCTAATCTCCAATCTCTTCTACCCTACCGTCGCCTCTGCTACTACCCGCGATTCCGGCTCCGCCTGGGCGCGGATGGCCAGGCCCAGAACCAGCCGCACCAGGCCCCACAGGCCAATGGCGTAGTTGCTCGGTTCGCCGCTGATGAAGAGGAAGGGGAACATAAACATCCAGGGGTAGAGACCCGTCGCCAGGGGCGCCCAGCGCGTCCAGCCCGGCCACTGTTTGGCCGTCAGCACGGCGATGCCGGTTAGCAGAATGCCCACCGCCGAAACCAGCGGGGCCAGGGGAAAGGCCGGGGACAGTTCGCCAATGATGAGCGAGTGGACTTCCAACAGGACGAACAAAAGATGCCCCAACGCCCCCAAGCCAAAGGCAATTTTGCCAAACAGGCCGCGCCCCATCCCGCCGCTTCACCACAGGCCGAAAAAGCCGATGAGCAACAGCAACTGCATGACCACAAACAGGGCTTCGGCCAGGTAGAAAGCGCTGGTTTGGGGTTGCCCCCAGGGAACGCCCAGGGCTGTTGCGCCCACAATCCACAAGAACCACACAGCCCCGCCGGCCATGTACAGCGTTCCGGCCAGTTTAACGCGATGGTTTACTGCGTTCATTTTGTTACCTCCATATCTGATTGGGTTTGATTAAAGATGAAATCAGTATAGAGGTATGGCTGTCCCATTATCAAGGGACTTTGTCCTTATTTTATTGGGAAATGTGAGGAAAAGAGATCAGATGGTAGATTTGAGGAAACAGCCCAACGTTTAGTTGAGCGGACTTGCGG
>RFJF01000019.1 GCA_003695455.1 Chloroflexota bacterium | reverse complement strand
GCACGCGGGTGTTTTTTGTTATTCTTAAATTACCACAGGAGGTAAAATAATCAATGGATTCCAGTATGATCGGGAAAATTGAAAAGGCAATGCTTTACGCCCATGAACCGGAACGGGTGAAGTTTGAGCATTTTGAAGTTTCCTTTGAAGGCGATCACAAATCTCACAAGATTACCTACCGTGATGGTCACTGGAACTGCGATTGCAAATTTTTTGAGAGCCGTGGCGTTTGCTCACACGTCATGACGTTAGAACGTATTTTGGTTGGCTCGGTTGAACCCGCCGATGCTGTGCCTATGCCGGCATAAAACTCAATATCACTGCAAAAGGCCATTGCAAAACCGCAATGGCCTTTTTTGTTTTTCACCGAAGCTTCTGATTTGCCCATTTTCATCTCAATGGTAAAATAGCTTCTATGTTGAAAAACTGGCGATTCTGGCTGGGCGCTGCTATTAGCGCCCTTTTTCTTATTATTGCCTTGCGTGGTCTGGATTTACGCCATGTTTGGCAGGCAATGAAAACCGCCAACTATTGGTGGCTTGTTCCCGGTGTGGCCGTTTATTTTGTGGCTGTTTGGGCCAGAACCTGGCGCTGGCACTACCTGCTGCGTCCTATCAAGCCCATTTCACTGCGGTCTATGTGGCCGGTAGTGGTTATTGGCTACATGGGTAACAATATTTACCCCTTCCGCATTGGCGAAATTTTGCGCGCTTACGTGCTCAAAAAGAAAGAAGGCGTTAGCGTGAGCGCCAGTATTGCCACCATTCTGGTTGAGCGCATTTTTGACGGGCTGGTGATGTTACTCTTTGTGTTTGTGGCCCTGCCCACGGTGCCGGACCTGCCCGGCTGGCTGCGGCAAACGGTCATTCTGGCCAGTTTGGCTTTTTTGGGTGCGCTGCTTGTTTTTTTGGTGATGGCTGCCCGCCCCTCGGCCAGCCGCCGGCTTTACAGTTGGGGGATTTTAACATTTGCGCCCGTTTCTGTGCAGGACAAACTGCTGCGCTTTGCAGACAGGTTTATGCAGGGGTTGAGCAGTTTATCCAACATTAAAGACGTTTTTATGGTCTTTTTTACATCGGTGGTGGTCTGGTTGCTTGAAACCGTAAAATACTGGTTTGTGATGCATGCCTTCAACTTTACTGTGAGCTTCTTTGCGCTTATGCTGATGAATGGCGTGGTTAACCTGGCAACCACGTTACCTTCTGCGCCGGGCTACATTGGCACCTTCGACGGGCCCGGCATCGAGGTGCTCAAGGTGTTTGGCGTAGATGCCACCGTTGCCGCGGCCTACACGCTGGTTCTGCATGCGGCGTTGTGGCTGCCCATCACACTGTTGGGATTTTATTACATGCTGAAAGAAAGCCTGAGCTGGCAGGACATTGACCACGCCATCAACCAGTCTCAGTTACCGGACGGCTCTGCCCAGCCACCCCCGGCCTCGCCGGAAAACATTGAAAATACCGTTCAAATGACGCTCAAAACGCACAACAAGCGCGCGAGCCATTAACCTGGCCCACCACCTGTCAACCAGAGTCAACCAGAGAGCATCCATGAAAATTGCAATTATTGGCGCCGGCATTGCCGGCCTGTCTGCCGCCTTTGACCTGTCTGGCGCGGGACACGATGTAACCATTTTTGAGGCCGCGCCCTACGCCGGCGGGTTGGCTGCCGGTTTTAAATCTAATCGTTGGGATTGGCACCTTGAACAGTACTACCACCACTGGTTTCAGTCTGATGTCCACATCCAGCAGATTATCCGTGAACTGGGCGTAACCGACAAGCTCTTCTTTCCGCGCCCCACCACCTCCATTTACACCCGCGGCAAAATTTATCCCTTTGATAGCCCAACCACCGTCCTGTTTTCGCCGTTGTTGCCGCTTGTTCCCAAATTACGCTTTGGGCTGGTGGGGCTTTACCTGCGCTTCAGCAAAAACTGGCAGGCCATGGAGAAAGAAACCGCCGACCGCTGGCTGCGCCGCACCATGGGAGACACTGCCTACAATATTCTGTGGAAACCGCTGCTGGTGGGAAAATTTGGCGACTATTACCGCGACGTCAACATGGCCTGGTTCTGGGCGCGGGTCCACTCGCGGACAACCCGGCTGGGATATTTTGAGGGCGGGTTTCAGGCATTTATTGATGCATTAACCCGCGCCGTGCAGGAACGCGGTGCCACCGTGCGTTTGAATACCCCCACCACCGCCATTGCTCCCCAACCCAACGGGCAGTTGCAGGTCAGTTTCAAGGCCGAAATGGAACCGGCCGGGCCGGAGACCTTTGATCAGGTTTTGGCCACGGTTTCGCCGCCGCTGTTGGGCCAACTCACACCTGCGCTGCCCGCCGGCTATCTGGCATCGCTCGGGCAACTCAAATCAATGGGCGCTGTGGTCACGGTGCTGGCCCTCAAACACCCCCTCACAGACAAACATTACTGGATTAACCTGCCCAAAGAAGAAGGCACGCCTTTTTTGGCGCTGGTTGAACACACCAACTTTATTGACCCCGTCCATTATGATAACGACCACATTATTTACTGCGGCGATTACCTCAACCCGGACCACGAATATTTCTCGCTGGGCAAAGATGAACTTCTGACCCGTTTTTTGCCGGCCCTGCGCAACTTTAACCCCAATTTTAATGAGAGTTGGGTCAAAGAAAGCTGGCTTTTTAAAACTAAATACGCCCAGCCCATTCCACCGGTAAACCACAGCCGGAATATTCCGCCGCTCAAAACGCCGATTCCCGGCCTGTTTTGGGCCAGCATGAGCCAGGTTTATCCCTGGGACCGGGGCACAAACTACGCGGTTGAAATTGGCCGGCGCGTGGCGCGTCAAATGATGGGCGATCCGTCATCAGCCTGAATTTGCGCTCACTCTAACTGATTACTAACTGAATTTAGATTTTACTCCCATCATTCTGTGTTAAACTGTGGCACAGAAATTAGCCGAATTGCGGCGCGTCAGGGTACAATTGTTATTAGTGACACTATGCCTGCACGCGTCCACTCTACTGTTGAAGGAGATTTAAACAATGAAAATAATTGTGGTTGGCACAGGGTTTGTGGGCCTCACCCACGCCGCTGTCCTGTCAGAGTCGGGTCACGAGGTTTACGCCTACGATATTGACAAAGAAAAAATTGCCTCGTATAACAGCCGCGACCGCGCAAAAATTGAACGGTACGTGAACGAGCCGGGGTTATCCTCAATTATTCTTGAAACTCACAATCGCTACCTGTTCTTTATTGGCCCGGATGATATCGAATCGGTGATTAACGGCACCGATGCCATTTTCCTGTGCCTGCCCACGCCCCCCAATCTGGATGGCTCAACCAATTTGAGCTACTACAAGGATGCCGTTGGTTATTTGGGCAGCCTGCTGGCCCAGCGAGAGGATACGCGCCGGGTGGTGCTCATCAACAAAAGTACCGTGCCCATTGGCACGGCACGGTTGCTGCAAAATATCCTCAACCAACACAATGTGCCCAACTTTGGTGTGGCCTCAAACCCGGAATTTCTGCCCGAAGGTGACGCGGTCGAGAAATCGCGCAAGCCGGACCGGGTTGTGGTGGGGGCAGACACCCCGGAAGATTTTGAGATTTTGCGCAACGTCTATTCTCAGTACGTTAACCACGTGCGCATTGCCTACACCGAAACCACCCCCGAAACCGCCGAAGCCATCAAATATGTTTCTAACACGCTGTTGCTGACTTACATTTCCTTCTGGAACGGAGTGGGGGCACGGCTGGGCGAAACCTTTGACGGCATTGTGATGGAAGACCTGAAGCGCGGCGTCACCAGCGATGACCGCATCAGCACGTGGGGGTCTTACGTAAGTAACGGCGCCGGCGGAAGTTGCTTTGGCAAAGATATTCAATCGCTGATTTACCAGTTGCGGCAGCAAAGCCAGCCCTATGGCCTGCTCAAAGATGTGTACGACATCAACGAATACCAGAAAACCTATCTGGTGGACCGCGCCGTCAACGAGGCCGGTTTCAATTTTAACAACAAAACCATTGCTCTGCTGGGGCTGGCCTTCAAAAAGCGCACCAACGATATGCGGGATTCGTCGGCATTGAAAGTGGTAGAGGCTCTGCTGGGCCGCGGCGTCAAGGCCATTCAGGCCTACGACCCGCTGGCCATTGAAGAGGCCAAACATTTCTTCAACCCCCAAAACAACAACCTGTTTGAAAAAATCACCTACCACGATTCCGTAAAAGATGCCATTACCAACAGCGATGCGCTCTTCATCACCACAGACTGGGAAGAATTCAGAGGCGTGGCCGGCACCATTGAAAAACTGGTATCGCCGCCCTATCTGGTGATTGACGGCCGCCGCATGATTGCCAATTACAATTACCTGCTCAAACACGGAATTGGCTACCTGGCGGTCGGTTCAAAGTACATGGCCCCGGACAGGTAAAACCAGCGGCCAAAGATTGTGAGACGCGATGTGCCAATCCACACCGTTGCGCTAACAACTCAGTGATTGGGTGAGGCTACCGTGAAAATCAGAAACCTCACCCAATTTGTTCCTCTCAACTGGCCGTTTGATGAAGGCTCTGTTGCCAGTGCCGGCCGGCTGTTGACCGATGCCCGCCACCGGTTTACACAGGCCGGTATTGAGGTTGGCACGCTGGGAATTGCCACGCCGCCATTTTTGGATGTGCTGGGATTTCCGGAACCGGCGTTGCTGCTGGAATTTGCACATCGGCTGGAAACGCTTGCCGTCAAGCACCGTATCGACGCTGTATCAATTGGGCCGGTGGTGGCTACCACACCGTTGTCGCTGCTGCTGTCCATCCACGCTTTGCCCCAACTGATTACCCAAACCCAAAAAATATATTCCGGGGTGCTGTTTGCCAGCGCCCGCAGTGGAATCAACCTGGCCGCCGCGCGAGATATAGGGCAGGTCATCCGGCAGGTGGCGCAGGCAACCCCCGGCGGGCGGGGCAATCTGCGGCTGGCGGCGCTGGCAAATGTGCCGCCTCACTCGCCGTACATTGCAACGGCCTACCAACAGGGCAGCCGGCCCTGTTTTGCGCTGGCGGTAGAAGCGGCCGATGTGGCCTGCGATGCTGTGGCCTCGGCGCGGAATCTGGCCGAGGCCAAAATCCGGCTGGTTGAGGCCGTTGAAAGCGCCGCCAATTACATTTTGGAAATTGTGGATGATTTGGTGGATGACCATCAGGTTGAATTCAGGGGGATTGACTTTTCGTTGACGCCCCATTTTGGCCGCAAAGATGGCTTGGGGGCGGCCATTGAGAAGTTGGGGGTTGATAAATTTGGCGGCAGTGGCACGCTGTTTACCGTAATGTTTTTGGCCCAAGCCGTGCAACAAACCGCCATTCCGCACCAGCATATATCCGGGGTGCGGCTGCCCGTGCTCGATGACCCGGCCATTACCCAAAGCGCCGCCGAAGGGCGGCTGAGTGTGAGTGACCTGCTGCAATACGCGGCGGTGGGCAGCACCGGACTGGACATGGTACCCCTTCCCGGAGATACCCCCGCCGATACCATCGCCTCAATTCTGCTTGATATGGCCGCGCTGGCCGTTGCCGGCAACCGGCCTCTCTCGGCGCGGCTGCTGCCCATCCCCAACGCCGCCCCCGGCGACCCGGTACTGCCGGTCCCGGATTCCGGTGCATCAAAATTGCTGGACCGGAATTCTTTTCTGTCGCTGCTCAGACCGCGCCGGAAAAATTAGAATCGGCGCCGGCAATTCCCAAAAATGATAAAATTGTGTGGTGAACATCGGTCAGGG
>RFJF01000297.1 GCA_003695455.1 Chloroflexota bacterium | reverse complement strand
GCCCATTACCATGCTGGCCTGCGCCCGGCTGGGGGCCATTCACTCGGTGGTGTTTGGCGGCTTCAGCGGCAAAGCCTGCGGCGAACGCATTTCTGACTCAGACAGCAAGGTGCTGGTAACCATGGATGCCTACTACCGCAGCGGCCGCTTGCTGGAGCATAAATCAAAGGCCGATGAGGCCGTGAAGGTAGCCGCCAGCGAAGGCACCGATGTGGAAAAAGTACTGGTCTGGCAGCGTTATCCGGGCAAATCTTCAACCGATACACCCATGGTTGAAGGCCGGGACTATTTTGTAAATGACGTCATCAAAGATTTCCGTGGCCAGCGGGTAAACCCCGTATCTATGCCCGCCGAAGCGCCGCTCTTTTTAATGTATACCAGCGGCACCACCGGCCGCCCCAAAGGCGTGCAGCACGGCACCGGCGGCTACCTGGCCTACACCGCCGCCACTTCAAAATATGTGCAGGATATCCACCCCAATGATGTCTACTGGTGCATGGCCGACATCGGCTGGATTACCGGCCACTCCTACATTGTTTACGGGCCGCTGGCACTGGGCGCAACCAGCGTTATTTTTGAAGGCGTACCCACCTACCCCGATGCCGGACGCCCGTGGCGTTTGGCCGAGCAGTTGAACATCAACATTTTCCACACCGCCCCCACCACCGTACGTATGTTGCGCAAAGCCGGCCCCGATGAACCGGCCAAATACAACTACCACTTTAAACACATGACCACCGTGGGCGAACCGATTGAGCCGGAAGTATGGAAATGGTACTACGAAGTAGTAGGCAAAGGCGAAGCCGCTATTGTAGATACCTACTGGCAAACAGAAACCGGCGGTTTTGTCTTTACTACCATGCCGGCTATTCAGGGGATGAAACCTGGCAGCGCCGGCCCGGCCATTGTGGGTATTCACCCGGTTATTTACGATGAAGACGGCAACGAAATTGAGGCCGGCTCCGGCATTGCCGGCAACCTCTGCATTCGCAACCCGTGGCCGGGAATGCTGCAAACCATCTGGGGCGATAGCGAACGCTTTAAATCAACCTACTTTGCCAAATACAACAAAAACCCCAACAGCACAGACTGGCGAGACTGGCCCTACTTCCCCGGTGACGCCGCCGTGCAGGCCGCCGACGGCTACTTTAGAATTCTGGGCCGGGTTGATGACGTAATCAACGTGGCCGGTCACCGGCTGGGCACCAAAGAGCTTGAATCGGCCTGTATGCTGGTCAAAGAAGTAGCCGAAGCTGCCGTAGTGCCGGTAAGCCACGAACTCAAAGGCAAAGTGCCGGATATTTACGTCTCGCTCAAGCCCGGCATTGAACCCAGCGAAGAAATTCAAATGGCCGTATCCAAAGCCATTGAAGACAACATTGGTAAAATTGCCCGTCCGGCCCACGTATACATTGTTCGGGATATGCCCAAAACCCGCTCCGGCAAAATCATGCGCCGCGTACTGGGCGCCATTTCCAACCGGGCAGACATTGGTGATGTCACCACCCTGGCCAACCCCGACATTGTTGAAGAAGTACGCCAGATGGTGCAGGGCTAGTTAAAGAACCAAACCGGGAGCGATTTCAACATAATCGCTCCCGGCATAAATCCGGCAAACCACAACATGTCTAACCTGACAACAAGGAGTGACCATGGCATAGATAGCGGCAATAAACAATCAGAAAGGCACATTCTAAAAGTATTTAATATTCAAAACGAAAGGGGAGATATTTATAATGACTGATGAGCAACGAGATGCCGCTCAGGCATACTGGAAAGAAAACATAAGACTCATCACCATCCTGCTTATCATTTGGGCGGTGGTATCTTATGGGTGTGGGATTATTCTGGCCCCGGCATTAAACAACCTGTCGGTTGGTCAAATTCCCATGGGATTCTGGTTTGCGCAACAAGGGTCAATGTACATTTTCATCATTTTGATCTTTGTGTACGCTACCCAGATGGACAAAATTGACAAAAAGTATGACGTACACGAATAGGGGCAGATAAATGAGCGTAGAATTTTGGACCTATCTATTTGTTGGTGTTACATTTGCAGCATACATTTACATTGGGTACTCGGCCCGTGTGCGTGATACTAAAGGCTTTTACGTAGCCGGGCAGGGCGTTCCGGCGGTTGCTAACGGGGCTGCCACCGCTGCCGACTGGATGTCGGCCGCCTCATTCATTTCAATGGCCGGTCTCATCTCCTTTATGGGTTACGATGGGGCCATGTACCTGATGGGCTGGACGGGTGGTTACGTGCTGCTCACACTTCTGCTGGCGCCGTACCTGCGCAAGTTTGGCAAGTACACCGTACCAGACTTTGTTGGCGACCGTTACTACTCGCAGGCTGCCCGTACCGTGGCCGCCATTGCCGCCATCTTTGTTTCGTTCACGTATGTGGCCGGCCAGATGCGCGGTGTTGGCATTGTGTTCAGCCGCTTCCTGGGGCTGTCCATTACCGGCGGTGTTATTGTGGGGATGGTTATTGTGGCCTTCTTTGCCGTGCTGGGTGGTATGAAAGGCATCACCTGGACGCAGGTGGCCCAGTACTCGGTGCTGATTGTTGCCTATATGGTTCCCTCGATTGCGCTGGCCGTGGTGCTCACCGGCAACCCTATTCCCCAGTTAGCCATCACCTTCAGTGATTTTGTGCCAAAACTGGACCAACTGCAAATGGATTTGGGGCTGGGCGCCTACACCCTGTCTAACAGGGGGATGATAGACATACTAGCCATTACCCTGGCGCTGATGGCCGGTACCGCCGGCCTGCCGCACGTGATTGTGCGCTTCTACACGGTTCCGTCCGTGCGCGCCGCCCGCTACTCCGGCGGCTGGGCGCTGGTCTTCATTGGCCTGCTGTACACCACCGCCCCCGCGCTGGCCGTGTTTGCCAAATTCAACCTGATTGAAACCCTGCACGGCAAAACCATTGAAGAAGTTCACCAACTGTCCTGGGTAAATTCCTGGGAAACCACCGGGTTGCTGGGCTTTGACGACAAAAATGGTGACGGCATAGTGGAGGTAGCCAAAGGCGACGCCAACGAAATCAAGATTGACCGCGATATCATTGTGCTCTCCACACCGGAAGTGGCCGGGTTGGCCGCGCCCATTGTGGGTCTGGTAGCCGCCGGAGGTTTGGCCGCCGCCCTCTCTACGGCAGCCGGGTTGCTGCTGGTCATCTCCAGTTCGCTCTCGCACGATATTTACTACCGGGTGCTCAAACCCAACGCCCCGGAAAGCGAGCGGTTGCTGGTGGGCCGCATTGTCATCCTGGGTGCCATTCTGGTGGCCGGCTACTTTGGTATCAATCCCCCCGGCTTTGTGGCGGAGGTGGTGGCCTTTGCCTTTGGGTTAGCCTGCGCCAGTTTCTTCCCGCTCATTCTGCTGGGTATCTTTGACAAGCGCATTAACCACCACGGCGCCATTGCCGGCCTGATTGTGGGTCTGGGCTTTACCGCCATCATGATTCTGCTGATGCGCTCGCAAAAACTGCTGGGCACGCCCGAACCCATTTTGCCCTCCTTCATGGGCATCAGCGCGCAGGGTATTGGCACGGTTGGGATGATTCTTAACTTCATTGTAACCTACACCGTATCTCACCTGACAGAAGCGCCGCCGCAGGAAATCCAGGACATGGTCGAATCGGTTCGTGTGCCGCGGGGCGCCGGAGCCGCCGTAGAGCACTAGAAATCTCTCACTGGCCGCACGGATGATTTCACCAATGTAACAGATATTACCAAAAGGGGTGCTTTTGCACCCCTTTACCTTTAATTCAGATTTAGTGTATAATAACGCTTGTTTTTCTACCTTGTCATATAACTAAATCTGCATCAAAGAGGACTGCATCATGACCATTGCACTGATTGGCCCGTCGGGCGCGGGTAAAGGTACCCAGGCCGACAAACTTGTTACCAAATTTGACTGGCTCCACATTTCTACCGGCGATTTGTTCCGCGAGAGTCTGGATAAACGCACCGCCTTGGGCCTGCTGGGCCAAAAATACATGAGCCAGGGCGAATTGGTACCCGACGAAGTGGTAGACGCCATGATTGAAGAATGGCTGCTTAAAATTCGTCCGGAAAAAGAAATCCTGTTCGATGGTTTTCCACGTACGCGCTACCAGGCTGAATTTCTGGATGAATTACTGGGAAAAATGGGCCGCACCCTGGATGCGGCCATCTACCTGAAAGTTTCTGACGAAGAAATCCTCAACCGGCTGCCGGGCCGAATTATTTGCCAGGTGTGCCAAACCCCCTACCACATCAACTTTAAACCCCCGGCCAGAGAAGGCGTTTGTGACCGCTGCCGGGGGCAACTGCACCACCGGGAAGATGACACCCCCGATGTGATGCGCGCCCGCCTCAAAGTTTCGCACCGCGTCACCGGCCCACTGGTTGGCTTTTACCAGCGCACCAACCGGCTGATTATTGTTGACGGCGAAGGCAGCATCAACCAGGTTTCAGAAAAAATCCTTGAAGCCATAGACGCCATTCAACGGCGCGCCGCCTTCTCGGCCACGGTAGAAGAAGCTGTAGAAATCCAGGCCCTTAAAACAGAAGTGGCCGCCCTGGCTCCGGAAGAAACCCGGCAACCCAGCCTGAACATTGTTTTGCTGGGCGGGCCAGGCTCCGGCAAAGGCACCCAGGCCGAGCGCCTGCGCACCACCCTGAACCTGCCTCACATTGCCACCGGTGACCTGTTCCGTGAAAACCTGAAAAACAAAACCGACCTGGGCAAGCTGGCAAAATCCTACATGGACCGCGGCGAGCTTGTACCGGATGATGTGACCGAATCAATGGTCAGAGAGCGCCTTTCACGCCCGGATACCGAACCCGGCTTTATTATGGACGGTTTTCCGCGGACCGTGGGCCAGGCAGAGGCGCTCACCGAAATGGTAACAGATATGCAGCGCCGCATTGACGCTGTGCTTCACATAAAAGTTTCTGACGATGAGATTGTTAATCGGCTTTCGGGCCGGCTTATTTGCCGCACCTGCCAAACGCCGTACCACAAAAAATTCAAGCCGCCCAAAGTAGACGGCGTGTGTGACCTGGACGGCGGCGAACTTTACCAACGCGATGACGACAATCCGGACACTATCCGTGCCCGGTTAAAAACCTACCACGGCCAAACCGCACCCCTGATTGACTACTACCAAAAGGCCGGCCTGCTCATTGAAATTGAAGGCGAGGGTGATGTAAAAGAGGTGACAGACAGAACAATGGCCGCCGTCAACAAACTGATGGAAGCTCGCCAGGCCAACGCGGCGTAACATCAGTATTCACATAACCACTGAGGCTATTTTTTATGACATCAATCACTCTGGAAACCCTCAAAACCCAGCATCCGTTTGATTACCTGACGGACGCCGAGTTTGAAAAATTAACCAGTTCTGCCAAAACTGAAACATACCCGGCGGGCACGTATATTCTCAATCAGGGTGGAGAGACCAGCAAGTTTCTGCAAATTATCAGCCAGGGCGCCGTGCGGCTGGTTAGAGACGGCAACCTCATTAGGGCGCTGGAAGAAGGCGAATGTTTTGGACACCCCTCAATTATCAGCCAGGACTCCCCTTCGGTTGATGTGATTGCAGAGGAAGATACGCAGGTCTTTTGTGTCCCGGCCACGGTTTTTAACCAACTTGTCAACAATAATACCCGCTTTGCCAACTTCTTTCTGAAAAGCCTGGGGGCGCGGCTACGCAACCTGGCCACCGAAGACGGCACCCCCATGAGCGGCGAACTGACCACCCCGGTTGGGTCGCTGATTGTGCGGCCGCCGGTGCTGGTAAGCCCTGCCGCAACCGTAGCCGAAGCCGCAAAAATTATGCGCAAGGCCTGGGTAAATGTGGCGCTGGTTATGGACACGCCGCCCGGCATTATCACCGACCACGATTTTCAGGTAAAGGTGCTGGCCGAAGACCTGGGGCCGGAAACCCCGGTGCAACAGGTCATGAGCCGCCCGCTCAAAACCATCCCGCTGGAAACACCGGTGTACGGCGCACTGCTCTTTATGCTGGAAGAGAACATTCACCACGTACCGGTCATTCATGAAGGCGAAATCAAAGGCATTATCAACGCCACCGATTTGCTGCGGCACCAATCAAAAAGCCCGCTGTATCTGATGCGGCAGCTTGATAATCTTGATGTTGAGCCTTCGCAAATGCTGGCAAAATATGCCATAGAAATTGCCGGTATGGTTGAAAATCTGTACCGCGGCGGGCTGGATATTAACAGTATTGGCCGGGTTATTGCCAGCATTAATGATGCGCTCATCCGGCGGTTGCTGCGCCTGGCAGAGCAGGAGTTGGGGCCTCCGCCAACACCCTACGCCTGGATTGTGTTCGGCTCAGAAGGGCGCATGGAACAGGCTCTGTTAACCGACCAGGACAACGCGCTCATTTACAAAGATGACACCCCCAAAGCCAAAAAATATTTTTCTGCGCTGGCAGAAAATGTGGTAAATCACTTAATTCAGGCCGGTTTTCCACCCTGCCCCGGCGGTTATATGGCAACCAACTGGTGCAAACCGCTGGCCGAGTGGGTTCGCTTGTTTGAGGGCTGGATAAGAACCCCGGACCCACAAGCCCTGCTTGAAACAGCCATCTTTTTTGATTTCAGGGCCGTTTACGGCAACCTTTCTGTAGAACCGCTGGAAAACCTGGTTAACAGTGCCGGTGATGAAGGCGTGTTTCTGGCCCACATGGCCCGGGCAGCAATGGAATTTAAACCGCCGATTGGCTTTTTCCGCCGCATCCGGGCTGAAAATGGCGAAGTCAATTTAAAGTCCGGCGGAATTGCCCCCATAGTGGCGCTGGCCCGGGTGTACGCCCTTGAAGGCCACATCCGCGCCCGAACCACGTTTGAACGGCTGGAAGCAGCTGTAGAAGTCGGCACACTGAGCCAGGAAGGCGCAGAAAACCTGATAGAAACCTACCGGTTTTTGCTGCAACTGCGCCTGCGCGAACAACTGGATGCTGTCAAATCGGGCAATGCGCCCAACAACAGAATTCACTTGCAGTCACTCTCGGCGGTAGAAAACCGTCACCTGAAAGATGCTTTTTCAGCCATCAGAGAAATGCAGGATGCGGCGTCGCAGCGTTTCCGCACCGATATGCTGGGGTAAGGCGCCGGGTGAAACAACCATCACCCTGAAATGCAGGCAGCAACAACCATGGACAAATATCAGCAACAAAAAGGCAAAAAATTAACCGCTCTGTTCTTTTTGGGTTGTTTGCTGTTTAACTACCCCGTTATCACCCTGTTCAGTACCGACGGACTGATATTGGGGATTCCAACATTGTACATATTTATTTTTGTATCTTGGGCCGCGTTAATTGCATTAATGGCATGGGTAATTGAAGAACGCACATAACGGAGCAAGTTAACAGGTGTTACAAGGTTGGGTCATTCTGCTGGTTTCGCTGGCCTACATTGGCCTGCTGTTTGCCGTAGCCTACTACGGAGACAAACGCGCCGATACAGGCCGGAGTTTAACCGGTAATCCTTACATTTACGCATTGTCGTTGGGGGTCTATTGCACCGCGTGGACGTTTTACGGAAGCGTGGGGCGGGCCGCCACCGTTGGCGCCGGATTTTTACCCATTTACCTGGGGCCAACGCTGATGGCGTTGCTGTGGTGGTTTTTTCTGCGCAAAATCATCCGCATCAGCAAAGTCAACCACATTACATCTATTGCCGATTTCATTGCATCGCGCTACGGCAAAAATACCCTGCTGGGGGGGCTGGTTACTGTTGTGGCAGTAGTGGGCATTATCCCCTATATTTCTCTGCAACTCAAGGGAATTTCTACCAGTTTTCTGGTGCTTACCAGCTACCCACATGTAACCATGCCCAGCCAGTTGGGAACCGCGCCGGTTGCTAACGACACCGCTTTTTATGTGGCGCTGTTACTGGCGGCGTTTGCAATTTTGTTTGGCACACGCCATCTTGACGCCACCGAACACCACCAGGGGTTGGTGGCCGCCATTGCCTTTGAATCTGTGGTTAAGTTGGTGGCCTTTCTGGCGGTGGGCGTATTTGTAACGTATGGTGTGTATAACGGCTTTGCCGATGTGTTTGCCCGCGCCGCCGAACATCCGCAAATCAGGCCGTTGTTTACTGTGCAGGGCACGTACACCAACTGGGCCTGGCTTACATTTTTGTCAATGATGGCAATATTTTTACTGCCGCGCCAGTTTCAAATGGCGGTGGTAGAAAACAGCAGCGAACATCACCTTAACAAAGCAATCTGGCTGTTTCCGCTGTACCTGTTGCTCATTAACATTTTTGTGCTGCCCATTGCCTTTGGCGGGCTGCTTCATTTTCCCGATGGCGGGGTAGACCCGGATACGTTTGTGCTAACCCTGCCTATGATTGAGGGGCAAGAGTTTCTGGCAATGTTTGTTTTTGTGGGCGGGTTATCGGCTGCCACAAGTATGGTAATTGTGGCTACTGTGGCGCTAACCACCATGGTTTCAAATGACCTGCTGATGCCCGTTTTGTTGCGCTGGCAGGCGCTGGGCCTGGCAGAACGCAGCGACCTGGGCGGCTTTTTGCTGGCTATTCGGCGCGGCGCCATTGTGGTGATTTTGCTGCTCAGTTACGCCTATTTCCGGCTTACCGGCGAATCGGCCACGCTGGTCTCTATTGGGCTGATTTCGTTTGCGGCGGTGGCCCAGTTTGGCCCGGCCATTTTGGGCGGCATTTACTGGAAGGGCGGCACGCGGTTGGGGGCGCTGGTTGCCATCACCGGCGGATTTTTGGTTTGGGCCTACACCCTGCCATTTCCGGCCCTGGCCGAAAGCGGATTTCTGCCGCACACCTTCATTACCGAAGGGCCATTTGGCATTGCCATACTCAAACCGTACGCCCTGTTTGGGCTGGAAGGGCTGGACCCCATTTCTCACGCTATGCTGTGGAGTATGCTGGTAAACATTGGCGGCTACATTATTGTGTCTCTGTTGAGCCAGCAAAGCGTCATTGAACACAGCCAGGCATCACTGTTTGTAGATGTGTTCAGCCACTCCACCGACGGCGAACGCGCCCGTTTCTGGCGCGGCAGCGCCTCGGTTGAAACGCTGCGGTCGCTGCTGGGCCGGTTTTTGGGGTTTGGCCGCGCCGACCGGCTGTTTAACAACTACGCCCGCCGTCACGGCATTAACTGGGCTAACCAGACCAGCGCCGACGCCGAACTGGTTGATTTTGTTGAACGCCAACTGGCCGGTTCAATCGGCGCCGCATCGGCCCGGGCCATGGTAGCCTCGGTGGTCAAAGAAGAGCCGCTCAGTACCGAAGAGGTGATGAATATTCTGGATGAAACCAGCCAGGTGATTGCCTACAGCCACCAGCTCGAACAAAAATCGCGGGAACTGGAAGCCGCCACCGCCGAGTTGCGGGAGGCCAACGAACAGCTTAAGGAACTGGACCGCCTCAAAGACGATTTTATGAGTACCGTCACCCACGAACTCCGCACGCCGCTCACGTCAATCCGGGCCTTTTCAGAAATCCTTCACGATAACCCCGGCCTGGAAACCGACCAGCGCAGCCAGTTTGCAGGCATTATTTTAAAAGAAAGTGAACGTTTAACCCGCTTGATTAACAACGTGCTGGACCTTTCAAAAATTGAGTCCGGCAAAATGGAATGGCTGCTGTCAGAAGTTGACCTGAAAGAAGTGCTCAATGAAGCACTGGAATCAACCGGGCAACTGTTTCAGGAAAAAAACATTCAGCTAACGGTCACTTTGCCGGAAAAGGTTCCGTTTGTTAAAGCTGACCGGGACCGGATAATGCAGGTAATTCTCAATTTAATTTCTAACGCCATTAAATTTTGCAACCCGGAACAGGGTCAGGTTTCAATCCAGCTCAGCAGTGATGAATCTTGCTTGCGGGTTGATGTAATTGACAATGGTCACGGCATCAAAGAAGAAAACCTGGACATTATTTTTGAAAAATTCCGGCAGGTTGGCGACACGCTCACAGAAAAACCGCAGGGCACCGGGCTGGGTTTGCCCATTTGCCGGCAAATCATTTCTCATTTTGGCGGCAAATTGTGGGCCGAAAGCACGCTGGGGCAGGGCGCTAAATTTTCCTTTACCCTGCCGTTGCAGCCGGATTCAGACACAGAACCGGCATTGGCCCGCACCAACGGCCTGCCGGTGGCAGTAAAAAATTAATTGCAGGTGGAGTAAATTTATGCAAAGCAATCCCATCAGAACATTAACCGGCCTCTTTTTTGGTGGATTTGGCGGAATCAGTTTTGCCGCTGCCATTTTACCCATTGTCATTGGCAGCCTTTTTCCGTATGACTCAATTAGCATGATGCTCAGCGTCAGGGGCTACGTGTTGCCAATGGCGGTTGTCTGGGCAATTGCCGGGGCAATTACCGGGTGGCACGGCGGCACTCGATTTGGCGGAGCGGTGCTTGGCGGCGTGGGCATTGTATCTGGTCTGGTGCTGGGCATTTTTGCCCTGGAAGGCAGCCTGCCGGAAATTTTGGTCAGCATGCTGACCGGGCTGGTTTACGGCGGCATTGCCGGGTTGATTATTGGCCGCGCGTTTCTGCGCCACGCCCAAGAGGCAAGTTAACACCGCTACCCCAATCGCTCAAACCAGAAACAACCCATTAACAGGAAATAACAAGGCGAATGGCAAAAACAATGACAAAAAAAGTGCTGATTGTTGACGACGAAGCAAACATTGTAATTTCAATTGAATTTTTAATGAAGCAGGCCGGATACGAGGTTGAAATTGCACGCAACGGCGAAGAAGCCATGGAAAAAGTCAGTTCGTTTGAGCCTGATTTGATTCTGCTTGACGTGATGATGCCCAAAATCAACGGCTTTGAGGTCAGCCGCCGAATCCGCGAAAATCCGGCCTGGAACAACATCAAAATTGTAATGCTCACCGCCAAGGGGCGTGAGGTAGAAGTAACCAAAGGGCTGGCCCTGGGCGCAGATTCTTACATCATCAAACCATTTTCAACCAAAGAACTTATGGCAGAAGTGAAGCATATTTTAGCCGGCACGTAGCGGATGAAAAAAAATCTTCATTTGGCAGGGTTACTTACCCTGGCATTCATCATCATATTTGCATCAGGGTTTTTGGTTGCCCGCCTTATTTTTCCGCTGCTCCACGACGATTCTGTTTATCTGGCAATTGGCGTGGCTGCCCTGCTGCTGATTGGCGCCGGCTTTACGCTGAACAACTTTATTCAGGCCTACATTATGGGCGCCCGCCGCTTAACAGAAGAAACCAGAGTAATCATCAGCGCCAACCCCGCACACCGGGTACAGATTGAAACCCCCAGCGACATCAAAAAACTGGGAGATACAATCAACACCTTTGCCGACCGCTTTCAGGCTGCTCTGGCCGACCAATCGGAACAAATTCAGCAGGCCAAAGTTGAGCTTGAAGACGAAAAAAACCGGCTGGCTGCCCTCATGTCTGAACTGACCGAAGGGGTGCTGGTATGCAACCTTGAAGGCCGAATTTTGCTGTACAACAGCCGGGCCAAACAATTATTGCGCCACACGCCAACCAGCGCCGGCGGCAACTGGAGCGGCCAAACCAGCGGCTTTGTGGGGCTTGGGCGTTCGGTGTTTGCCCTGATTGACCGCAACGCTTTAACGTATGTGCTGGAAGACCTGCAAGAGCGTCACAAAAAGAAAAGTAAGAATCTGGTATCGCAGGTGGTTACAACCGCGCTGAACGGGCAGCTCATTCTCACCCGAACCGCACCCATCATCAGCCACGAAGATGACATCAACGGCTTTGTCATTACCCTGGCCGATGTAACCCAGCAAAGCGACCGCAGCCGCCGGCGTGATATGTTGCTGCAAGCACTCACAGAAGGTGTGCGGGCGTCGCTGGCAAATATACGCACTGCCATTGAAACCATTGAGCAATACCCCCAAATGGATTCCGAAAAACTGGGGCAAATGCAAAAAATCATTTACGATGAATCGCTCACGCTGAGCAGCCGGCTCAATCAGATAAGCACCGATTACGATAATTACTTTAAAGCAGACTGGCAATTTGAAGATATGATGGGCAGCGATTTACTGTGGGCCATTCAGCGCCAGTTTGAAGACAAACTCAATGTGACCACCCAAATTATGAAACAGGACGAAACGTTGTGGCTTAAGGTTGATAGTTTTGCACTGGTTCAGGCCCTGTCAATTCTGGTACAGCGTTTAAACACACGCTGCAATGTGAAATCTGTGCAGTTGAATTTGACCCGAACCGGCCAATTGGCGGCCTTTGACATGGCCTGGGAAGATGGCGTGGTTGACCTTGATACCCTCTGGTCCTGGCAAAACGAACTGACCGACGGTGACGGCGACAGCAAAAGCCTCTCATTACGGGATGTAGCCGAACGGCACGGCGGTGAAGTTTGGGTTCAGTCCAACAAAGAAAATAAAAACATCAACCTGCGGCTGCTGCTGCCCACCACCCAACCCAAAACCGCGTTGCACATTCAGAATGTGCAGGCCAGTCGCCCGGAATACTACGATTTTGACCTGTTTCACCAGTCTGCCCTCAACCCGGAATTAGATAGATGCCCGCTGACAGATTTAACCTACACCGTATTTGATACCGAGACCACCGGCCTAAACCCGGAAGTTGACGAGATAATTTCGGTGAGTGCGGTGCGTATTGTCAATAACCGGCTGCTCCGGCAAGAAGTGTTTGACCAGTTGGTAGACCCTAAACGCCCACTTCCGGCAACAGCCACAGAAATTACCGGTATTTCGCAGGAAATGGTCAACGGTCAACCCACTATCGAACAGGTACTCGCACCGTTTCACAAATTCACAGAAGGCACCGTGCTGATTGCCCACAATGCCGCCTTTGATATGCGCATGTTACAGGTTAAAGAAACCCAAACCGGAATCAAATTTACCAACCCTGTGCTTGACACGCTGCTCCTTTCTGCCGTAACGCACGCCAACCACAAAGACCACAACCTTGACGCCATTGCCCACCGGCTGGGCGTTAACGTGATTGGCCGCCACACATCGCTGGGCGATGCCATTTTAACCGGCGAGATTTTTCTCAAGTTGATTCCTCTGCTGGCAGAACAAGGCATTTACACCCTGGCAGACGCGCTCAAGGCGGCAGAAAAAAGTTACATGGCTCGCATAAAATATTAGTTCACACCGGTACCATCAACCACATTTGGTTGTTAAAAATTAATCAAATTAATCAAATAAAGAATTAGGAGGGATAGTTTATCAAATGAGTGGCGAATACAAAGCAGTTTACAATTCCTGGAAAGAAGACCCGCAAGCTTTTTGGGCCAAAGCCGCAGAAGATATTGACTGGTACAAAACCTGGGACAAAGTGCTGGATGACTCAGAAGCGCCCATTTACCGCTGGTTTCAGGGAGCCACAGTCAACACCTGTTACAACGCGCTGGACCGGCACGTAGAAAACGGCCGCGCCGACCAACTGGCCCTGGTGTACGACAGCCCGGTGACCAACACCATCAAAAAATTCACCTACCGTGAACTGCGCGATGAAGTGGCTAAATTTGCCGGCGTACTGGCAAGCCAGGGGCTGCAAAAAGGCGACCGGGTAATCATTTACATGCCCATGGTTCCCGAAGCAGCCATTGCCATGCTGGCCTGCGCCCGGCTGGGCGCTATCCACTCGGTGGTGTTTGGCGGATTTGCCGCCAAAGAGCTGGCTACCCGCATTAACGATGCCAAACCCAAAATGATTATCTCTGCTTCGTGTGGCATTGAAATCACCCGGGTAATCAAATACAAACCCCTGCTCGATGAAGCCATCAACCTGTCTGACCCGGACGCGCAACCTGAAACATGCATCATTTTGCAGCGCCCGCAAGAACAAGCCTCGATGATTGAAGGCCGCGACCTGGACTGGCAGGAACTCATGGCCAATGCCCAACCCGTAGACCCGGTGCCCGTAGCCGCCACCGACCCGCTCTACATTCTGTACACCTCTGGCACTACCGGCGTGCCCAAAGGCGTGGTACGTGATAACGGCGGCCACCTGGTGGCCATGAGCTGGAGTATGAAAAATGTGTACGGCGTGCAGCCCGGCGAAGTCTACTGGGCCGCTTCGGACGTGGGCTGGGTTGTGGGCCACTCGTACATTGTTTACGGCCCGCTGATTAACGGCAACACCTCCATTTTGTACGAAGGCAAACCCATTGGCACCCCGGACCCCGGCGCGTTCTGGCGCGTGATTTCTGAACACAACGTGAGCGTACTGTTCACTGCCCCAACGGCCTTCCGCGCTATCAAGCGAGAGGACCCCAACGGCGAACACGTCAAAAAGTATGATCTCAGTAACTTCCGCACCCTGTTTTTGGCCGGCGAACGCTGCGACCCCGATACCCTGTTCTGGGCGCAGGACCAACTGGGCGTGCCGGTCATTGACCACTGGTGGCAAACCGAAACCGGTTGGGCCATTTGCGGCAACCCGGTAGGCATCGAACTGCTCCCGGTCAAACCCGGCTCGGCTACCGTGCCCATGCCCGGCTACGATGTGCAAATACTGGATGAAGGCGGTCACCCTCTTGATATCGGTGAAATCGGCAGTATTGTTGTTAAATTACCGCTGCCACCCGGCAACCTGCCCACGCTGTGGCAAAATGATGAAGGCTTTAAAAATTCCTACCTCAGCGCCTTTCCCGGTTACTACACCACCGCCGATGCCGGATACATTGATGAAGATGGTTATGTGTGGATTATGAGCCGCACCGACGACATCATCAACGTGGCCGGACACCGCCTCTCAACCGGCGGCATGGAAGAAGTACTGGCCTCGCACCCGGATGTAGCCGAGTGCGCCGTTATCGGCGTGGCCGATGAATTGAAAGGCGAAATCCCGCTGGGGATGGTGGTACTCAAAGCCGGCGTCAATCGTGATGAAAATGAAATCATCAAAGAGCTGATCCAGATGGTTCGTGAGAAAATTGGGCCGGTAGCCTCGTTCAAGGTAGCTACCACGGTAGACCGCCTGCCCAAGACTCGCTCCGGCAAGATTTTGCGCGGCACCATGAAACGCATCGCCGATGGCATAGAGTACAAAATGCCCGCCACCATTGATGACCCGGTCATTCTGGATGAAATTACCGAAAAATTACAGGGGCTGGGTTACCCGCATCAGGGCAAATAGCCCCAATCTCACCTGCCTTGCGTCCAAATTGGGCCGGGCGCAAGGCAGGTGTTTCAAATCAAACCTCACCCGTCAAAAACAACACTTCGTATCCAAATTCACCCCGATTTAACATAAATTAGAAATTAGGGCGTGGGTCATTTGCGCGCTGTGGCATCTTTACAAATTTCGAGCTGTTTTCTGCTACCCGCGTGTTGCATATTGCGTAAAATATGCCGTTTTTGGGTCACAAGCTCTTGCAACCCATAACACGCAACACGTTTCACATACAGGGTCAACAAGGCAGGTCAATTTGTAAAGCTGTTCTCTGGCACCTGTGAACCACACCCAAAGGAAAAATCATAGTTTAGAGTCAGGAGGTTAAATGAATGTTTGGGCTTGAAAACAAAGTAATTCTGGTAACCGGCGGAAACCGGGGTATTGGTGCGGCCATTGTTGCCAAACTGGAAGAGGTAGGCGCGGTGGTGGGGTACACCTACCGCAGCAGCCCCGGCCCCGCCGGCAAGTTGCCCCTCAAAGCAGATGTAACCGATATTGACGACATGGAGCGCGTCATCAGCCAGGTTGAAGACGAGCTGGGGCCAATTTACGGCGTGGTAGCCAACGCCGGCATCACCCAGGATGCCCTGCTCTCGCGGATGACCAAAGCCCAGTGGGATGCCGTCATCGGCACCAACCTGACCGGCGTGTACAACACCATCCGCCCGCTGGCCCCGCTAATGTACGAGCGCAAGGAAGGCGCTATGGTATTTGTCAGTTCGGTAGTGGGCGAGCAGGGCAACATTGGGCAAGCCAATTACGCCGCCACCAAAGCCGGACTCATCGGCATGGCCAAAACCCTGGGGCTAGAGGGTGCGCGCTACGGGGTGCGGGCCAACGTAGTAGCCCCCGGCTTCACAGAAACCGACATGGTCAAAGCCATCCCCGACCCGGTCAAGGAGAAAATTCTCAAAACCATCCCCCTGCGCCGCTTTGCCACAGAAGAAGAAATTGCCTGGGGCGCCGCCTTTTTGCTGTCGCCCACGCTGGCCGGGTACATTACCGGCACGGTACTCAGCATTAACGGCGGGCGGCACACGTAATTCCGATGGACGGCAACATGTTCACCCCTCAAGCTCTTGAAGCCTGGTACCGGTTGATGGCCGAAGCGATGCGCGGCACCGCCGAAGCGCAGGAGGCACTGAAAAAGTTTGCCGAAATGTCTGCCACGCCGGAAGGCATGAATCGGTGGATGGCCCAATTTATGCCCGGCGCAACACCACCAACCGGGTTTCAACCGGAGCAATTTGAGGAGCAACTGGAAAGCTGGTGGCGAATGATGGGCGCGGTGCCGCGCTCGCGCTATCTGGAATTGCTGGAACGGTGCGACTCGCTGGAACGCAAACTCAAAAAAGCCGAAGAAACTATTGCCGGCCTGCGTGAAAAACTGGGCGCACAGGGCCGGCAGCAGGAAGATGCGCAGCAGGCATTTGGCCTGTGGGGCGCAATGGTTGAGGAATCGCTCAAAGCCCAGGCCGAATGGATGAAAGCCTGGCGTGACGCCGCCACCGAACCGGATGCTTCTCCGCCCACCGAAGACGCCGGAGACCAGCCGGACAATCCGTAAGTTCGGCGTGGTTCATTAGCCCGCAAACTTCACAAATTTGTAATTCTGCCGGATAGCTACAGAAAACGTAAAGTGTAAAGCGTAAAACGTAAGGAACTTAGCCTGAATCACGCATTACGATTTATGAGGATGCTTGTTAATAGTAACCAATCGTAAATCCAAAATCTGAAAT
>RFJF01000296.1 GCA_003695455.1 Chloroflexota bacterium | reverse complement strand
GCCGGTGTGGCGCTCGCCTTTTTGCTGGATTATCTGGACACCAGCGTGCGCGGCAAAAATGAACTGGAAGCGATGGGTATTTCCGTGCTGGCCGAAGTGCCGAAACAATGAACAATGAGCAATTATTGAGTCCACTGAAAAAAGCCCAAAAATGGATTTCCAACCTGCGTTATTTGGCCGGAAATGCACTTTTTCGCGGCCAAAAACACCTTTTTACAGGAGTCTCATCAATGAACAATGAACAAAGTTCAAACTCACCAAACTCTACTAACTCACTCAACTCTACAAACTCTACTAACTCTACTAACTCACCCAACTCATTTGTAAAACAGTGGATGCGTCTGCGGCTCGGCTTCGTGCATCAGTTCGAACACGGCCCGGAACAAATCATCGCTGTTGGGCTTGGAGAAGAACATCCCGTCGTGGCCAAAGGCCGGGCGGTGCGGCGGCGAGGTCACGGTGACCGGCTCGGAATCCAGCCAGTAGAAGCCGCCCTGCGCTTCCAGCACCTGCTGCATCATGTAGGCCGTGGCCCCGCCGGGTACGTCTTCGTCAAAAAAGACAATCCGGCCGGTCTTTTTGAGCGATTGCAGAATGTGACGGTTCACGTCAAACGGCAGCAGCGAGCGCACGTCAATCACTTCCACGTCAATGTTGAAGCGGGCCAGCGCCTCGGCTGCTTCCAGCGCGATGGCGCAGTTGGCCCCGTAGGTGACCACGGTCACATCCTGTCCCGGACGCAGGATTTCCGGTACGCCCAGCGGAACGGTGAACTCGGCGATGTTGTCCGGCAGGGTTTCCTTGAGCCGGTAGCCGTTGAGCACTTCAATCACCAGCGCCGGTTCATCGCTTTGCAGCAGGGTGTTGTAAAATCCGGCGGCCTGCACCATATTGCGCGGAACCAGCACGTGCATGCCTCGCACCAAATTGATGATGCCCGCCAGCGGCGAGCCGGCGTGCCACATGCCCACCAGCCGGTGGCCGCGTGTGCGCACAATTACCGGGGCTTTTTGCCCGCCGGAGGTGCGCCAGCGCAGGGTTGCCAGATCGTCGGCCATGATTTGCAGGCCCACCAGCAGGTAATCCAGATATTGAATTTCGGCGATGGGGCGCAGGCCGCGCATAGCCAACCCAATGGCCTGCCCAATGATGGTCGCTTCGCGGATGCCGGTGTCGCTCACCCGCAGCGGGCCGAACCGTTCCTGCATGCCGGCCATTGTTTGATTCACCCCGCCGATGTGGCCGGTGTCTTCGCCAAAGGTGATGACGCGCGGGTCGCGGGCAAACATGGCCTTGAAGGCGGTGTTGAGAATTTGAAAACCGGGCAGGCTGGGCGAGTTATCGGAGTAGACGGCGGGCACTTCCGGCACGCGCAAGGCCGAGCCGGGACCGTCGTTGTGCAGGTGGCGGCGATAGCTCTGCCGGTACTCGTTGAGTTTGCGGTTGTACCAGCCGGCCAGCGAGTCGCGGGCCGGGCCTTCGGCGTTGGACGCGGCCAGTAGGGCATCCCACACCGACTGCACAAGCTGGCGGCGCTGCGGACGTTGCAGGTCGGCCAGATTTTGCCGGATGCGGGCCAGTTGTTCCGCCGGTTCCGTATTGGCGGCGGTTTCATTTTCCAGCCGGGAAATCAGCGCTACGGCTTCGCTCCGGTCCCGCTCGATGGGGGTGTAAAATTCGCGACGGGCGGCGTCGCGGGCAGCGACCAGTTCTTTGTTGGCCGCCTCTTCCAGCGCCGTGAGTTGGCCTTCGGTGGCAATGCCGCTGTCCAGTATCCACTGCCGCATGCGGGCCAGGCCGTCGTGTTCGGCTTCCCATTCCAGGCGGGCTTTGGTTTTGTACCGCTCGTGACTGCCGGACGTGGAGTGACCAAACGGTTGGGTCAGCTCGATGACGTGAACAATGGCGGGGATGTGGTGGCGGCGGGCCTGCCGGGCGGCGTGGCGGTACGTTTGCACCAGCGAGGGGTAATCCCAGCCGTAGACGGTGTAAATATCAAAGCCCGTGCCGTCTTTGCCGGTGCGCTGGAAGCCCGCCAGCACCTCTGACAGGTTGCCTTTGGCAATTTGCAGATGGTTGGGTACGGAAATGCCAAAACCGTCATCCCAAATAGAGAGAACCACCGGCGCGTGCAAAATGGCAATGGCGTTGATGGATTCCCAGAAAAGACCCTCGGCGGCGCTGCCGTCACCGATGGTGCCAAAGGCTACTTCGTTGCCGTTGTTTGAAAATTGGGTGAAGGGTTTGAGCTCGTCCAGCTCGCGGTAGAGGCGCGAGGCGTACCCCAGCCCCACCAGCCGGGGCATTTGCGAGCCGGTGGGCGAGACATCGGCGCTGTTGTTGAAACGTTCGGTGAGGTTTTTCCAGCTTCCGTCTTTGTTGAGAAAAGGCAGGTTAAAGTGGCACACCGTTTGCCGGCTGCCGGCGCTGAGCGGCAACTCCGGGTTGGGGTCGGCGTAGAGGTGGGCAAAGAGGCCCTGCAAATCGGTCAGCCCCAGCGCCAGCAGGAGGGTTTGGTCGCGGTAGTAGCCGGAGCGGAAATCGCCTTTTTGGAAGGCGTGGGCCAGCGCTACCTGCGGTACTTCTTTGCCGCCGCCAAAAATTCCAAACTGCGCCCGCCCGTTGAGCACCTCCTGCCGGCCAATCCGGCTGAACTGGCGGCTGGCGTACGCAATGCGATAATCCTCGATAATTTCCAAATCGGTCAGGGGGAAATCCGCCGGGGCGGCGGGGCGCAGCCCCTTTTGCGGTTTGAGATGGTCTACCGATAGTGCGGAATTTATGGCTTCGTGCAGCATGATTTTTCTCCTTTGAAAACAAGCGATTCAGCGATTCGGCGATTCAGCGAATGGCGAATGACGAATCTGGAGACATTCGTCACTCGTCAACCCTTCTTGTCCTCCAGAAAATGCACCAAAACCTTGGACGAAATATCCAGGTGGCGGCGTAGCAAAATGGACGCAATTTCAACATCGCGCCGGCGGCAGGCGGCCAAAATCTGGCGGTGCTCCGACTGGTTGTGCGAGCTGTACTCAATTTCATCGGGGTCCAGCACGTTGCTGACCATGTAGCGGATGACGTTGACGTGCAGGCGGCGCAGGGTGCGCATCAGGCGGGGCATGTCGGCGGGCTGGTAGAGGGTGGCGTGGAACTCCCAGTTGAGTTCACCCCAGTTGCAGATGTCTTTTTCGCTGTCCATTTGGGCGATGAGCGATTCTGCCCGCGCCAGCGACGCCTCGGTCAGGTTGGGGATGGCGTGCTCCAGCGCCAGCAACTCCAGCGCGGTACGCATGGCGTAAATTTCAAACAACTCGGTGGCTGACAACGGCGACACAAACGCGCCCCGGTTGGGGAAGAACGCCACCAGCCCTTCCTCCGCCAGTTGGAACAGCGCCTCGCGGACGGGGATGGGGCTGACGCCGTACTTGCGGGCAATCTTGTCTTGCCGTAGCCCCTGCGACACTTCCAGTTCGCCGCGCAAAATTTCTTCGCGTAGCGAATTAGCAATTGTATCAGCCGTCGTTTTCGTCTGAGTGCCAAATAAATTTGAATCGTCCACAGCAACCTCCGTTGTTGGTGGAAAGATGATAAATCCGGTATTCGATTTGAAAATAATATATAATT
>RFJF01000295.1 GCA_003695455.1 Chloroflexota bacterium | reverse complement strand
TTCTGGACCCGCCCCACTTTGGCGGCGGCACCACCTCGCTGGAGGCGTTGGCGGCGGGCACGCCCGTGGTCACCCGGCCCGGCCCGTTTTTGCGCAGCCGGATGGCGTGGGGCTGCTACCAGAAAATGGGCGTGTTTGACGCGGTGGCAAACTCGGCGGAGGAATACGTGAGCCGGGCCGTTCAGCTTGCTGCCAACGCCGATTTGCGGGCGCACGTGGCCGGTAAAATTCGCGCCACCGCGCCGGTGCTGTTTGAAGACCGGCAATTTGTGCGTGACATAGAACAGTTTTTCAAACAAGCCGTTCAGACAGAAAATCCGGATATTCAATGAACACAACCACCAACTCACCCCTGTCCATTGGGTTTCAACTTCATCAATCCGGGCAACTGGCCCAGGCCGAACAGCACTACCAGCGCGCGCTGGCGTTGAATCCCCATTCTGCCGACGCGCTGCACCTGTTGGGGCTGCTGGAGCATCAGTTGGGCAATCACGACTCTGCGGTGCAGCATTTGTTGCAGGCAACCACCATTGAACCGGAAAATCCGCTGTTCCACGGCAGCCTGGCGCTGGTTTACCGCGAACTGGGGCAGCTTGAAAACGCGGCTGCCGGCTACCGGGCCGTCCTGCGGATTTGCCCCGACGATGACGAGAGTCACTACAATTTGGGGGTGGTACTCAGTAAATTGGGCCGGCTTGACGAGGCCGTTACCAGTTTTCAGGCGGCCATCAATTGCCGCCCCGATTTTGCGCCGGCGCATTACAACCTGGGGGTGGTGCTGGAACAGTTGGGCCGCACCGGCGAGGCCGTTTCGGCGTTGAACCGGTCGCTGCAACTGGAACCTGATTTTGCCGCCTACAACAATCTGGGAACCATCCTCAAAAATAACAAAGAATACACGCAGGCCATCACCTGCTACCGCCGCGCACTGGCTTTAAAGCCAAATGCCGCGACCACTCATTTTAATTTGGGCGCCGTGTATTTGGAGCAGGAAAAATTTGGCGATGCCGCCGCCGCATTTTGGCAGGCTGTTCAACTTGACCCGAACCGGCCCCTGTGGCGGTTGAAGCTGAACCAGCTTTGCCCGTCGGTGATGGGCAGCGCGGCGGAAATTGACGGCTGGCGCGCTCAATTTGAAAAGATGCTTGATTCTTCCCGGCCCGGCAGTATCAATCTGGCGGAATGGCTGCCCGACGTAATTCCTTCAGGGGTATTTGCACCGTTCCAGTTGCCCTACCACGGCAAAAATGACCGGCCGCTCAAAGAAAAATACGCCGCCCTGTTTGCCGTGCCGGAGGCGGGTGTAACCCCGCGCGCCCCCCGCACCACGCCGTACCGGGTGGCGTTTCTGGTGACCCGCAACCACGAGGGAATTTTTCTGAGCCTGATGCGGGGTCTGGTTAACCATTTTCCCGATGCCGAATTTGACGTATCGGTGGTGTGTGCGGCCGGCGGTGTGACGCGTTTGCAATCGCTGATTAAAAATGAACGGGTCAATTTTGTGCCGCTGCCCAACGACCTGGGCCGGGCGGTAAAAATCATCGCTGCGGCGCAGTTTGATTTGATTTACTACTGGGAAGTGGGCAGCGATGCGATGAACTACTTTCTGCCCTTTTTCCGGCTGGCTCCGGTGCAGGTAACAAGCTGGGGTTTGTCCATCACCACCGGCATTCCGCAGATGGATTACTTTATTTCCAGTGAGTTGCTTGAAACCGAGGATGCCGACGCCCACTACTCCGAGCAACTGGTTCGGTTTAAAACCCTGCCCACCTGGTTTTACCGCCCGCCGCTGCCGCACCCGCTAAAGCCGCGCGGCCAGTTCGGGCTGCCGGAAACCGCACACATTTACCTGTGCGTGCAGAACCTGCTCAAATTTCACCCTGATTTTGACCCGCTGCTGGCCCAAATTTTGCGCCGTGACCCGCAGGGCGTGCTGGTTCTGCTGGAAAGCACCGTACCCCAAATTACCTGGGCGCTGCGCGAGCGCTTCAAAAACACCCTGCCCGACGTGCTGCGGCGCATCCGGTTTGTGCCGCAAATGGATTTTCTGGATTACATCAACCTGATTGCCGTATCTGACGTGATGCTGGATACCATTCACTACGGCGGCGGTAACACTGCCCACGAGGCGTTGGCGTTGGGCACGCCCATTGTGACCCTGCCTTCGGAATTTTTACGCGGGCGGCTCACGCTGGGGCGTTTCAAAAAAATTGGCGTGCTGGATACGGTGGCCGCCGGCCCCGCCGAATATGTGGATATTGCCGTGCGGCTGGGAACCGATGTCAACTGGCGCACCCAAATCCGCGCCAAAATCCGGGCGGCCAACGCCGTGCTGTACCGCGATACCGAGGCAGTTTACGAATTTAAACAATTTTTCCGGCACGCCATCGAGCAATAGCAGCGCCGGGAGTGAGGAATACCGTGGCAAAACGTAAACATCGCAGGCAAAAACCCGGCGGCGGCGTAGACGCGCCGCCCGTGCCGGAAGGCACGCTGCAATTCAGCGCAGACTCCGCGCCGGAATCGTGGCCCTCAGTATCGCTGTGCATGATTGTGCGCAACGAGGAGGCCAACCTGGCCGACTGCATCCGCTCCGCCGGTGACTTTGCCGCCGAGGTGATTGTGGTAGATACCGGCTCCACCGACCGCACCGTGGAAATTGCAAAATCGCTGGGGGCGCGGGTCAAACATTTTGAGTGGGTTGACGATTTTGCCGCCGCCCGCAATGAATCAATGAAAGACGCACAGGGCGACTGGATTTTCTACCTGGACGCCGACGACCGCCTTTCGCCGGAGGAGGTGACCCGGCTGAAAAATGTGGTGGCATCTGGCCTCGCCGATGCCTACCGTTGCCGGGTGGTGAGCCACGTGGCCGATGCCGGCCAATCGCTGAACATTGTGTACCACACCCGCTTGTTCCGCAACCACCGCAATGTCTGGTTTTCCGGCGCAGTGCATGAAAACATCACCGCTGCCATTTTGCGGCAGGGGATGACCGTGGCCCAAACCAACGTGACCATTCAGCACGTGGGGTACGCCGGCGGCCCGGAAGTTTTGCGTCAAAAAGCCCGGCGCAACGGCCAGATTTTGCAACGGGCCATTGGCCGCCACCCCGACGATCTGAAATTGCGCTACTATTTGGGCGTTAGCCTGTACCAGTTGGCCGATTACCGGGCGGCCATTGGGCAATTTGAAGCGGTTATTGCTCACCCGCCGCCCACCCTCAACCGGGACAGCCAGCTTTACAAGGCGTACCTGCTGCTGATTTCGGCCTACACTCACGTGCCGGCCCCGGAAAAGGCGCGGCGCACGCTGCAACGCGCCCTTGAATTGTTCCCGGAGCGCCGCCATTTGTGGATTACCGCCGGAATGTTTTACCTCTCGCAGGATGAGCCGGAAGCGGCAATTTCGGCGTTGGAACATGCCACCCAACTTTCGCCGCAATCAGACGCCGAGGGCGAAAGCTGGCCCCCCGGCGTGCTGCAAGACCGGCTGCGGGCGGCCTACCAGCGGCAGGGGATGAAGGCTATTCAGCAGGAAAATTATCCGCAGGCGGTCTGGTCTTTCAGCCGTTTTGTGGGGTTGGCCGCGCCGCCGCAACAGGCTGAAGGCTTCAAACTGCTGGCGCTGGCGTTGCAAAAATGCGGCCGGCAAGATGAAGCCATTGCCAGTTGGCAGGCCGCGCAGGAACTGGAAAGTGCAGGATAACCGATGGCCCGACGCAAACAGCGTGCCAAACGCAGACAATTGGCTAATGGAACGGCCCAATTTGAGAAAATTGAATACACCCCCACCCGCATCGAATTGAAGCTGGACGGCCGCACGGCACCGGAATCGTGGCCTTCGGTGTCGCTGTGCATGATTGTAAAAAACGAGGCCAAAAATCTGGCGGCCTGTCTGGAATCGGTGGGTGATTTTGCCGCCGAGGTGATTGTGGTGGACACCGGCTCTACGGATGGCACGGTGGAGGTTGCAAAATCGCTGGGGGCGCGGGTTAAACATTTTGACTGGATTGACGATTTTGCCGCCGCTCGCAACGAATCAATCCGTCACGCACAGGGCGACTGGATTTTCTGGATGGATGCCGATGACCGGATTTCGGCGGAAAATCTGGTGCGGCTGAAAAACGCGGTGGCCTCAAATCAGGCCGACGGCTACTTTTGCTCAATTACCAGCCGCCACACGGGCGCCGAAGCAGGCACACGCCGGTTGCCCCATTTCCGGCTGTTCCGCAACCGGGCCGGAATTCAATTTGAACGCCCGTTGCACGAGGATGCCGCCCCCAGCGCCGAGCGGCTGGGGCTGACGCTGGCGTTGACCAACATTGAAATTGAACACACCGGCTACGCCGCCTCAGAGACGGCGCTCAGGGCCAAAGCCGCGCGCAACCTGCCCATCATTGAGCGCGCGCTGGCCCAATCGCCCGGCGACCTGTTTTGGCGCTACCATTTGGGTGTGACTGCCGCGCTGTTGGGCCGCACCGCAGAAGCCGTGGAACATTGCGCGGCAGTGGCAGCCAATCCCCCCGCAACGCTGGACCGGGAGATTAACCTGTACAACGCCCACCAAACGCTGATTGTGGGCCAAATGCAGTTGAAACGGTTTGACGATGCCCGGCAATCGCTGGCCCGCGCGCAGTCCGAATTTGCCCACCGGCAGCACATCTGGATTTTGGCGGCGGCGGTGCATCTGGCGCTGAACGCCCCGCAGGCGGCGCTCGATGCGCTGGCCC
>RFJF01000018.1 GCA_003695455.1 Chloroflexota bacterium | reverse complement strand
CGGTCAACCAGCGCAATGAATCCGGCAAAGGCGGCGCTCCACAACACAAGAAGCAGTACGGCCACGCCCAACTGAACAGCCAGTTGGCGCAGGCCGGGCCACGTCACCGATTTTGGGCCGGACGGAACCCGGCCCCGTTTCCAGAATGAGTCGCTCATCGGCTGTTTCCGCTAAAATCCGTACAAAATAATGCCGCCCAAAAAACCCAGTGTTGAGGCCAGCGCAAAACAGGCGGCAAATCCCAGCACGGTCAACAACATAGTGGCGGGTTTCCACAGCAATTCCGGCGAGCGCCAGCGGGCCACGGTGAGCGCCGTTGCCAGCAGCAGCAGGGTGAGGGCCATAAAAATTTTGGCACTTGCGTAGGGCGTATCGCCTTCAAACCGCACCAGATGGTCCCGAAAGCCGGTAATTCCTGCCAGCAGGGTGCTGGCGGCGGCCAGCCCCATATTGTAAAACGCGGCGCGCTCCAGCGTTTGGTGCCGGCGCCACAGGGCCAGCAGCAAAAACAACAACGCCACCCCGGTGAGCGCAATGGGAAAATGTGTTGTTGGCACGTGCCAGGGGTGTGTTTCCAGCACAGCCGTGGTAAGTTGGTTGATGAATTCCATAATTCGGCTCAAAAAAGAGGGGAGCGCCGTCCGGCAGCACTCCCCTGGATTATCAGATTTTTTCCGCCCGTGTCAAACTAGCGGCGAAGTACAAACCCGCGCAGGGCAAACCCACCGGCAACAGCGGCAACGCCGGCCAGCATCAGCGCCAGCGGCCACGGATTAGGGGGAGTACCGCCAGAGGTGGGCAGCGTGGCAGGCGCCATTTGGGCGCTAACCTGCTGGGTTACAAAATCGGCAATCTGGGCCAGTTCCTCGTCGCTCACCTGCTCGGCGTTGAAGGCGGGCATATATTTGAACGGCGTGCGCACCTGTTTGATCACCCCTTCTACGGTGGGCATCTCGGCGCGTTTGATGAAACCTTTGATCGGCCCATCGGTGGAGTGGCAGGCAGCGCACCGCTTTTGGGCCAGTAACACTTGCCCCGGATGCGCATCGGCGGCCAGGCCGGGGTCCATCGGCATAAATTCAAAATCTTCGGGCGGCGGCGGCAGCGTAGCCATGTAGGCAAAAACATCGCGAATCTGGTCGTCGCTGATTTGCTCGGCAGAGAAGGCCGGCATGGCCCGTTTGGGCGTGCGAACCTGTTCAATCCATTCGTCGGCGGTTTTTTCACTGCCAACCAGCGGGCCGGACCATTTACCCTGCCCCATATCGCCGTGACAGTTTTTACAGTTGGATTGCTCTTCCCAAACCAGCTTACCGTTGTCCGGATTCTGCGCGTGGGCCAGCGATGGTGAAAATCCGGCAAAAATCAGCGCGCCGATGGTGAGTACAAACAATTTTTCAATAGTTGTCATTTTCCCCCCTGAGGTTGTTTGGTGTGGTGAATACAATTGAAAACGCAATTGAACCTGCAATGTGTTTTGACCAGTGCGGCGCCCTCCTTTCGTTTTTCTGTTCTATTGTACGAAAGGGATACGCTGCTGGATTTAAACAGGTTAAATATGGGGGAATTTACATGCTACCGGCCAGCACACGCTGACCCGTGGGGCCGGGGCTGCCGCCCGCCGGTTCTACGGTGATGCCAAAGCGGGTGTAGTGTTCCAGTGGCAGGGGCGCTTCTTCAATTTGCACCGAACGGTAGCCGTCGTCGTCCACAGAAAAGACCGCGCCGGAGATGCGGGTGTCGTTGTCATCAATCAGCCAAAGCTGGTACTGCTGGTTCTCCGGCAACGGGTAGAGGTGTTCCACAATCAGCGCGCCGTATTCACCGTCTGTGCTGACAATGATGATGCCGGTTGCCTGAGAATCGGGCTGCGTGTGGCGCAGAGAGACAGTACGCATGGTGTCAACCATCGCCGGGCGCTGTAAATCGGTGAGCTGCTGGCGCAGATACAGATTGCTTACCCCCAAAGCCAGCAGAACCAACAACGCCGCAGCGCCCCACACCGGCGCGGTTGTTCGCAGTTGAGCCGCCAGTTTTTGCCACCACGGAACCGCCGGCGGCGGAACCGGCGCCGCCGGGCGCACCCGCGCCATCAATCGCCCCTGCAATTCAGGCGGCGGCGATACCTCCGGCACGGCCAGCGCCAGCCGGTCTACCGTGGATTGGTAGCTTTCCAGTTCTGCCCGGCAGGCGGCGCAACCGGGCAGATGCTCGGTGACGGCCACGGTTTCTTCGTCATCCAGGCAATCCAGCGCAAAGGCGGGAATCAATTCAGTTATTTGCTCGTGTGTCAACGTCACGTCAAAATCCGGTAATTTTTGAACTTGTTTAGAAGTTGTGCGGTTCAAAACCAGGCTTAAAAACTTTAATCACAAATAACACGAATAAACGAATTTTTTAAATATTTCATCCGTGATACTCGTCCATCAGTGGAATTCGTGATTTGTTTTTTACTCAACTGCGTAATTCCTATTGTTATAATATACGCAAGCCGAATTGGGTTGGATTTACTCATCATCGCTTAAAATGTGGCGCAATTTTTTGAGCGCGGAGCGAATGCGCGTTTTGACGGTTCCCAGCGGCTGGTTCAGCGTTTGGGCAATTTGATGGTGCGTGTAACCACCAAAAAAGGCCAGCGACAGCGCTTGCCGCTGGTTATCCGGAAGTTGGGCCACGGCGGCGCGCACCCGCGCTCGCTGTAATTGAAGCTGGGTGGTTTCTTCCGGGTTATTTTTGGCGGGGATGGCGTTAATTTCGGCGTCGGTCCAGTGGCCGGCCACGTGTGCGGCGCGGGTGTTCTGCCGGCGCAGGGTGTCAATGGCGTGGTTGCGGGCAATGCGGGTGAGCCACGTGTTCACCTGAGCGCGGCTGGCCCGGTAGGAATCGGCCTTGTCCCACACGCGGGTAAATACGTCAAGGGTGATTTCTTCGGCAACAGACGGCTCGGCCACCATTCGAATAGCCAGGCTGTACACCATGCGGCTGTAGCGCCGGTACAACTCTTCGAGCGCTTCCGGGCGGCGGCGGGCAATCAGCGCCAACAGCGATTCGTCACTCAGGGTTGAAAAATCCATCAGGGTCCATTTCTAAATTTGCGGTGCGTGCATTGTACCACAAATTTGAAACAGGCAAAGCGTAGCGCGGCAAGCCGCAAATGAACAATGAACAAAAAGCAATGAATAAAAGAATCTTGCGGATAACGCAAATCCTGTGAGGTAACACTACAGGAAACGGTTGTCAGGAGCTTTCGGGGCGTTTCAAAAAGGCATCCTGCAACTGGTTGAACAGCCGCCGCCGTCGCCGGGCCGGAATTTTGCGCGGCTCCTGCTGTTTGTACAAAAAGATGGTTTGCTGGGTGGTGTCCAGCACAACCTTGCAGTTGGCGCAGGTTGCCAAATGCGCCTGCGCCTCGGCGGTCAGCTCTTCATCCAGGTTGTTGTCAATGTATTCCGATAAATATTGAAGTAATTCTGCACATTCCATGTTAATTTCCCCCCGCGGCCACGCGCTCGGCAAAATAGCCTGACAGATGCTCGCGCAGTAGCAACCGCGCCCGGTGCAACCGAACCTTGACCGCGCCGGTGTTGATGCCCAGCACCTCGGCGGTTTCAGTAGTTGACAGCCCTTCCATTTCCCGCAGAATGAAGACTGCCCGCAACGATTCCGGCAGGCGGGCCACGGCGCGTTCCAGTTCGGCATGCGCTTCTGCCGAGGCGAACAGCGGTTCCGGTGCGCTGCTCCAGTCGGTGAAAATAGCCGGCATCGGCAGCGAGTCGTCGCCCGCGTCCAGTTCGTCCGCCAGTGGGCGGGTGGGGCGTCGCTTGCGGAGCCGGTCTATGCTGGCGTTGTAGGCCACGCGGTAAAGCCACGTTCCCAGCCGGGAGCGGCCTTCAAATTTATCCAGCCCTTCAAACAGGCGCAAAAACGCTTCCTGCACCACGCCCTCGGCTTCGTCCTCGTCATGCAGCAACCCCACCGCCAGCCCAAACAACTTGTCAGAGTAGGCATCGAACAGCGTGGCAAAGGCGTGGGGGTCTTTTTGCCGGAGCGCGGCAATCAAATCTCGCTCATCAATCATGAGTTCGCCTCTTGTTTTGACGTGGAAAGATCAAAATAGTTACAAACGCACCGGTATTGTAGTGCTTTGCCGCAATTTTGCAACCGAAAATTCCGGCTGACCTTGCCAATAATTGCCCAACCGGGTATACTCACCGTTTGCACGAATGTTCTAATAAGAATACAGATTCCAGAGTACAGTTTGTAGACAGCGGTTCCTCTGAAAGCAGAATTTAGGAGGCAAGAGGCGGGAATTGGTTGCTCCTCTGCACCCCCTCACCCCATCTCCCTTGTCCCCCTTGCACATTCATTTTCACGCAGGAACACTCCCGCAACTCTGGCCTCCGGATTCTGTATTCTGGATTCTGAAAGGATTCCCCATGCCTGAGTTTAAAGTTGCCTCGGAATTTGAACCCACCGGCGACCAGCCGACCGCCATCGCCCAGCTTGTGGAGGGCCTCAACGACGGCCTGGTCCACCAAACCCTGCTGGGCGCAACCGGCACAGGCAAAACCTACACCATTGCCAAAGTCATTGAGCAGGTGCAGAAACCCACGCTGGTGATGGCCCACAACAAAACGCTGGCTGCCCAGCTTTACAGCGAATTCAAGGAATTCTTCCCCAACAACGCCGTGGCCTACTTTGTCAGCTACTACGATTACTACCAGCCCGAAGCCTACATTCCCCGCAGCGACACCTACATTGAAAAAGATGCCCAAATCAACGATGAAATTGACCGCCTGCGGCTGGCCGCCACCCAGTACCTTTTCTCCCGGCGCGATGTGATAATTGTGGCCAGCGTCAGCGCCATTTACGGCCTGGGTAGCCCGGAAGATTACGGGCAGGTGGTCATCCATTTCAAACAGGGCGATTTCCGCAAGCGCGACAAAGTGCTGCGCCACCTGATTGACATCCGCTACACCCGCAACGATTTTGACCTGAAACCGGGCACGTTCCGCGTGCGCGGCGACACGCTTGAAATTATGCCCGCCTACGGCGAACAGGTCTACCGCATTGAATTTTTTGGCGATGAGATTGACCGCATTACCGAGGTAGACGCGCTGACCGGCGAGGTACTCAACCGGCACGTCAGCCTGGATATTTACCCGGCCAAACACTTCATCACCCCGCAGGAAAAGCTGGAGGAGGCGCTGGTTGACATTGAACAGGAACTGGACACCCAACTGGCCGTTTTCCGCGAGCAGGAAAAGCTGCTGGAAGCCCAGCGGCTTGAACAACGCACCCGCTACGACCTGGAAATGCTGCGTGAAGTAGGCTACTGCTCCGGCATCGAAAACTACAGCCGGCCGCTGGCCCGCCGCGAGCCGGGCAGTACCCCGTGGACCCTGCTCGACTACTTTCCGGATGATTTTCTGATTGTGCTGGACGAAAGCCACATGACCATACCCCAAATTCGGGGGATGTTTGCCGGTGACCGCAGCCGTAAAAGCGTGCTGGTGGATTACGGTTTCCGATTGCCCAGCGCCATGGACAATCGCCCCCTCAACTTTGACGAGTGGGAAGACCACGTTCACCAGATTATTTACACCAGCGCCACCCCCGGCCCGTATGAACTGGACCGCAGCCAGCAGGTGGTGGAACAAATTATCCGCCCCACCGGCCTGATTGACCCCGAAGTGGTTGTCCGGCCCATCAAGGGGCAAATTGATGACCTGATTGGCGAAGTGAACCAGCGCGTGGCCCGCGGCGAGCGTGTGCTCATCACCACCCTCACCAAACGCATGGCCGAGGACCTGGCCGATTACATGATGGAACTGGGCATCCGGGTCCACTACCTGCACAGCGACATCCACACCCTGGAACGCGTGGAAATTCTGCGTGATTTGCGGCTGGGCATTTACGACGTGGTGGTGGGCATCAACCTGCTGCGCGAAGGGCTGGACCTGCCGGAAGTATCGCTGGTGGCAATTCTGGACGCCGACAAAGAAGGCTTCCTGCGCTCGCGGCAGGCGTTGGTGCAGACCATTGGCCGCGCCGCCCGCCACGTGAACGGGCAGGTCATCATGTACGCCGACAAAATCACCGACTCGATGCAGTACGCCATTGACGAAACCAATCGCCGCCGGGCCAAACAGCAAAAATACAACCAGGAACACGGCATCGAGCCGCAATCCATCATCAAACAAATCAAGGATATTACGCAAGAGGTGCTGGAAGCCCGCGAAGAAGAAGCCAGAGAAAAAATGGTGGCCGAATCTCGCCCGGCGTACAACGTGACCGGAGCCATGCCCGCCCACGAGATTGAACACCTCATCGGCCAGCTTGAAAAGCAGATGAAGGCCGCCGCCGCCGAGCTTGAATTTGAAAAAGCCGCCGCCTTCCGCGACCAGATTGCCGAACTGCGCGAGCAGCTCAAACTCATCCGCGAAGCGGAAGATACCCGTCCGGCGTGGGAGAAAATCCGCTCATGAGAATTCTGGGACTCGTTTTTGCCGTACTGGCAATTTTAATGGGGCTGCGCATGGCCTTCATTGCCGTGCGCACCGCCGTAACCGGCCGAATTGTCGTGCGGCGCGGCCTGCGCTCCCACTGGGAGCGGGTTCCCAACCGCGATGAAGCCTGGGGCTACGCCCTCCGTGATGCTATTTTCGGGATTTTGCTCATTATTTTGGGCGTGGCAATGATTATGTAAATTTACACCTGATTCAAATCGATTTGTTAGCCTGCATCTTTGCACGCCCCATCTGGTTGTGCTAGAATCGGTGCTTTCCGGCGCGGGATACTCAATCCCAATTTAAATTTACTTGCCGGAAACAGGGAAAAAGAAAAATGGCAACAATCTTTGAATTCATTGACGAAAATCAGACAGGTAAGTTAGGCACAATTGATGAAAGCGGTGATATTTACGGTGTGTTGGAAGACTCAGGCGAACAGGAATATGTAGGTCATGTAGACTACGACGAAGGTGTGGTGTATCTGAACGACGGCGATGAAGAAGTCGGCATGGGCTGGGTGGATGAAGGAGGCCGGGTCGTCGCCTCATTTGAGGACGAAGATGTGGAACTTGGATACGTTGCCGAAAACGGCGACCTTTTCTTTTTTGCCGATGAAGAAAACAGTATTCGCGTGGGGCAGGTCCAAGATATGCGCCACCCGGTAGAAGGCGCGGCGGCAATGCTCATCTTCTTTGAATTTGAGGAAGAGGACGAAGATTAACCCGCTGCTGCAGATGGGCCGCTGCAAAGAGTCTCGCCGGGGTTCCGGCAGAGACTCTTTTTTCAACAATTGGAGAACAAATTTTAATGACCGAACCTGTCTGGAAAAAATACCTGACCGACTGGAACGAAGGGCTGGGCGTTGTTTACGAGCGCTTCATTTTAAATGATTATCTGGATTCGCTGGTAGACCGGTACGGCGTGCAGACTGTGCTTGAGGCGCCGCTGTACGGCATGGCCGGCGTCAGCGGCATCAACAGCGTGCGGCTGGCCGAGCGCGGCTGCGACGTGACCCTGGTAGACAACAACCGCGAGCGCATGGAAGGCGTGCAAAATATTTGGGCGCGGCTCAACCTGCCCGCCCGCTTTTTGCTGCACTACGACTTTGCCCACCTGCCCTTTGCAGACAACACGTTTGACCTGGCCTGGGAGTGGGCCGGCCTGTGGTACCTGCCCGATGCGGAATCTCTGCTGCGCGAACTGGCCCGCGTGTCGCGCAAGCTGGTCTTTGTAGCCATGCCCAACAACATTCAGGTGGGCTACCAGATGCGCAAATACGTGATTGACCGCGATTTCTTCCCCACGGTGGATGAGCGCTGGGTACAAATGAGCCGCATCAAACGCACGCTGCAATCGGCGGGCGTGCAATTTGTGGATGAGGGCGTGCTTGATGTGCCGCCCTGGCCCGACACCGTCATGCCCGCTGCCGAGGTACTCAAACGGCTGGGCATCCGCAGTAAAAAGCTGGATGACCAGTTTACCGGCGAAGGCTGGACGTGGAACACAATGGCCTACTACCTGGGCGAAGAGCCGGACCTGCGCGAGCGGGTGATGAAATACGCCTGGCTGGACCACGCCCCCGTGCCGTGGCAAATCAAAACCGTGTGGGCGCACCATCGCTATGTACTGGGGCGCGTGTAAATTTTAATCACCGAAGTTCCACTGGATTTCAGGTAGTAACGTGCAACGTATAAAACGTAATGCGTAAAACGTAAAATTACGTTTTACGTTTTCAATGTGTCAACCCCTTGAATTCCAAAAGAGCCATCACCGAAAGGACAACCCTGTGTCAATTCTGGTTACCGGCGCAGCCGGATTCATCGGCAGTAATTTAACCGAAACCCTGCTCAACCGCGGCGAAACCGTGGTGGGCATTGACAACTTTAATGATTACTACGACCCGGCCCGCAAACGCGCCAACGTCGAGTCGTTTCGCCGTCACCCCAACCTTTCGCTATACGAAATGGACTTCTGTGACGCGGAGGCGGTGCTCAACATTTTTGCCGAACACAAACCCCGCGCCGTGGCCCATTTGGGGGCTTACGGCGGCGTCCGCTACTCGATTGGCCGGGCGCAGTTGTACACCCGCGTCAACTTTGTTGGCTCGGTCAATCTGCTGGAGGCCGCCCGGCTGCACAACACTCAAAACTTTGTCTTCGCCTCCACCTCATCCGTATACGGCCACACCGACCAGATTCCCTTTATTGAAACCGACCCCTGCAACCGGCCGCTGGCGCCCTACCCGGCCAGCAAAAAAGCCGTCGAGGCCATGGGCCACACCTACGTCAACCTGCACCAAATGAATTTCACCGCCCTGCGTTTTTTCAGCGTTTACGGCCCCAAAGGCCGCCCCGATATGATGCCGTTTATGGTCACCGACCGGATTGTCAACGGCGAAACCATCAAACTGTTTGACGCCGGGCAGATGTACCGCGACTGGACCTACGTAGACGACATTGTCAACGGCATCATTGCCGCGCTGGAACGGCCACTGGGGTACGAAATTATCAACCTGGGCCGCGGCGAGCCGGTGCTGATGGCCGATTTTGTCAACATTCTGGAAGAACTCATCGGCAAAAACGCCATCCTCGATACGCCACCCGCACCTGCCAGCGAGCCGAAAATCACCAACGCCAACATTGACAAAGCCCGCCGCCTGCTGGATTACAATCCCCAAACCCCCGTCCGCGAGGGGCTGGAAAAACTGTGGGCCTGGTACAAAAATGAGTTCGCGAGTGAGTAGAGTTTGTGGAGTTTGTGGAGTTTGTGGAGTTGGGTGAGTTGGGTGGGGTGAGAATTTGTTCATTGGTACTTGGTAATTGGTAATTGGTCATTGGTAATTGAGTTTGTGGAGTTGGGTGAGTGCGGTGAGTTGGATGGGTTTCAATCGTAAATCGTAAATCCAAAATCGTAAATCAATTGAGTTGGATGAGTTAGTGAATTTGGTCATTCGTAATTCGTAATTCGTAATTGAAAATTGGTCATTGGTCATTGAAATACAAACGTCTCTGGATAATACTGGCCCTGAGCCTGTTGATGATTGTTGCGCTGGTGCGCCTGACTGACATCTCCCTCAGTTGGGAGACGCTGGCCCGGGTTCGCTGGGGCTGGTACGCGCTGGTGGTGGTGGCCTACTACACCAGCGTGGTGGCGCGCGGCTGGCGCTGGCAAACCATTCTGCGGGCAATGGGCCACGGCGTGGGCTTTGTGTACGCCTCTGCCCTGCTCACCGCCGGCCTCTTTCTGAAT
>RFJF01000294.1 GCA_003695455.1 Chloroflexota bacterium | reverse complement strand
GTTTAATTCTATGTTAAACAGCTTGTTGAGTGCGACTGCGTGAATCCGGTTGATGGCAAACACAAGCAACTGGCCAAATTTCTGCTGATTGTTATTGTTGATGTAGTGCGATACAATAAGCTTGTTTCGTTTTTTGTCTTTTACAATTTGCCTGGCGACTTTTGGGGGGAGTTGGTCAAGGTTTTCAATTGTCTGTATATCTTTGGTTGTAAGTGATTCTGCGGGCGCAATATGAGTTTTTGGTTCTTCAATTACGGGTTTGGACAAAATGCCCTGTCCAATCAGCCGTGACGAATCAATCGAGTATACCACGTTGTCATGAAAAATTTTCCCCAGCAATCCTTGCTCATTTTGAGCCGTTCTGAACGGTGTTGCGGTTAAACCCAGAATCTTTACCCGCCTTTTCCCGGTCCCTTTGACAACCCGGATAACCTCCCGATAGGTTTTTGCAACGGCGTGGTGCGCCTCGTCAATGACCAGAAATACTTCGCCGGAATATCTCAACCACTTGTGCTTTAAATAATGTAGCCCATGGTTCAGGCTGTCTTTGCTGGCAATGACAAAATCATCCTCCTTTTTTAAGCTGACAGGTTTGTCGTGCAGTCCGGAAATGATTCGGAAGCGGAAACTTTCCCGCTTGGGTAAAACCGCTGAATGTGCGCAGCGTGTTACGGTGGAGTACACCTGTTCCAGTAGTTCATGCCGGTGAGCAATCCACAGTACTTTTTGGTTATTGTTGATTACGTTCTCCAACAACCAATGAACCGCAACCAGAGTCTTGCCGCCGCCTGTGGGAATAACAAGTAACCCGGCAAAATCATCGGCGCCAAGCGCTTTTTGGCCCAGATTTTCAATAGCTTCTTCCTGAAATTTGTGCAGTTTGTAGGGAGGCATACCAGAGGTAACAGGAATGTACCCGGCATAGGATACAGTTGCTTTTTGATTCAAGGCAAAGTTCCTTTCTGATAACGTTTTGTGATAATCCATTCTATCACTGTTGCCAATCTACTTCAAACTGATTTGATTTGGCAAAATCACCTTTACAAATTTTGTACCGTTGCAAACAAGGTTCGTGTTGCGTATTCCGTGAAACGTGATGATTCTTTGCCAAAACCCCTCACGCAACACGTTTCACGGGTGTTGTTAGCCGGGGGATGATTTGTAAGGTTTGCCACCAGCCAAAATAAACCACGCCGAACTTCCGGCCTGTTTGCCCAAATGTGACCTGTGAATTACCATACGCCAAAATATTTTGATTTTGACCAAAGGAGGGTTTTGTTGTGACACACAAACTGGCGCTCATTGGATTTGGCACCGTGGGGCAGGGTCTGGCCGAAATTTTGCGCGATAAAGGAGACCTGCTCCGCGAAAATTTGGGCTTCGACGGGCAGATTGTTGCCATCTCTGATTTCATCAAAGGTTCGCTCTACCACCCGGACGGGCTGGACGTGGCGGCCCTGCTGGAGGTGGTGCAGTCCACCGGCAAGCTTGACGATTACCCCGACCAGCCGGGGCTGGTTCGCGGCTGGGACAGCCTGACCACCATCCGCCGGAGCAACGCCAACAGCGTGGTAGAGGTGGCCTACACCGACATCAAAACCGGGCAGCCGGCCATTGACCACTGCCGGGCGGCATTTGAAAGCGGCAAAAATGTGGTGATGAGCAACAAGGGGCCGGTGGCGCTGGCTTATCAGGAACTGGCTGCGCTGGCCCGGCAGAACGGTGTGCGCTGGGGTTTTGAAGGCACAGTGATGAGCGGCACGCCCGCCCTGCGAATGCCGCTGACCTCGCTGGCGGGCAACGACATCCGCGAAGTGCGCGGCATATTCAACGGCACCACCAATTACATCCTCACCAAAATGGAAGAGGGCATGAGTTACGCCAACGCGCTGGCGCAGGCGCAGGAACTGGGCTACGCCGAAGCCGACCCCACCGCCGATGTGGAGGGCTTTGACGCGCTGGGCAAAGTGGTCATTCTGGCGAATGTGATTATGGGCGCGCCGCTCACCAAAGACGATGTGCCGTGCCGGGGCATCAGCCATTTGACGCTCGATGACATTGCCCAGGCCAAAGCGCAGGGCAAACGCTGGAAACTGTTGGCCCGCTGCAAAAAAGAGGGCGACTCGGTGACGGCGAGCGTGGCTCCGGAAATGGTGCCGCTGACCGATCCGCTGGCGGGAATTATGGGGGCCACCAACGCCATCACCTACGATTGCGATTTGGCCGGGCCGATTACGCTGGTCGGCGCGGGTGCGGGGCGCACAGAAACCGGCTTCTCCATTTTAATTGATTTAATCAACATTCACCGGGGAAATATTTAGGTGCGTGGGCAGGGTTCATTTTTTTGCAGGATCACCTTTGTAAATTTCCGGACTGGTGCCAACAATTCTTAATAATTAAGGCTCTTTTGGAATTCAAGGGGT
>RFJF01000293.1 GCA_003695455.1 Chloroflexota bacterium | reverse complement strand
CCGGCGGCGCATGCCAATGGCGGCAATTTCCTCTTTGGTCATCTGCGAATCGGCCATCAGTTGGTTGAACGCATTTTGGTCTACCGCCAGCAGCTCCACCCCGGATTCAACGTCGGGGGCGGCGCGGACGGTGGCGGTGCGCACGCCGCCGCGCAGCAGGCCGATTTCGCCAAAAAAGCGGCCCTCCTCCAGCCGGGTGACCACGGTTTCGCCGTCAAGCTGCAACACCTCAACCTGCCCTTTGCTGATGACAAAAAATTTGCGGGCCGGGTCGCCGCGGCGGACAATGATTTGCCCCGGCTCAAAGTGGAGCACTTCAAAATCATCCTGAATTTCGTCCCACTGCTCCTCATCCAAATCCGGAAAGGTGCTGATGAGGTGGTTGGCGGTGGTGCGGCGGCGCATCAGTTGGGCGATCGAATCGTGGGTGAGCTGCGAACCGGCGGCCAGATTGGTGAACGTTTCGCGGTCCAGCGCCATCAGCACCGCGCCGCCGGCAGCGGAAGTACGCACCGTTGCCGTGCGAACACCGCCGCTCAGCAGTCCCATTTCGCCAAAATACTGGCCGCTTTCCAGCCGCGCGCCCACAATTTCGCGGCCGCTGGTGTGCTCAACAATCACCTCAACTTCACCTTTGATGATGATAAAAAAGCGGTCGGCGGGGTCGCCTTTGCGGAAAATGACGCTGTTGGGCGGCACGCTGACCGGCTCAAGCCGGGAAGAAATCTGCACCAGTTGTTGCTGGTCCAGCGTGTCGAGGGCGCGGGAGACGTACTGGTCCACAATTTCGCCGTCGGCGATGAGCACTACCCGGTTCACCCGCGCGGCCAAATCGCGGTCATGCGTGACCATGAGGATGGTTTTGCCCTGCCCCACCAGCTCCTCGAACAGTTGAAAAATGGCGTCGGCGGTTTTTGAATCGAGGCTGCCGGTGGGTTCGTCGGCCACCAGCAGGGGCGGGTCGTTAGCCAGCGCGCGGGCAATTGCCACGCGCTGCTGCTGCCCGCCGGACACCGCCGACGGCAGTTTGTGGGCCTGGTCGGCCATTTGCACCCGTTCCAGCAACTGCATGGCCCGCGCCTTCCGTTCGGATGGGGAGTAGAGGCGGCAAAATTCCATCGGGAGCATCACGTTTTCAACCAGCGTCAGGGTGGGCAAAAGCTGGAAGAATTGAAAAATAACGCCCAGATTGCGCCCCCGCCAGCGCGCAATGTCGTCCTCGCTGAGGCGGTGAACCGGCACGCCGGCCACAAACACCTCGCCCAGCGTGGGGCGGTCAATGCCGGTGATGGTGTTGATGAGCGTGGATTTTCCGCTGCCGGACTTGCCGATGACCGCCACAAATTCGCCGGCGCCCACCCGCAGGTCAATCCCCTTGAGCGCCATAAAATCGCCGGCGGGGGTTTTGTAAATTTTGACCACGTCGTTCAGTTCAATTAAATTTGAAACGGATGAATCGGTCATCGGTACACCTGAGCCGGACAAGCCGGAATCAAATAGGAAATGGACCACAGATTACACGAATTTCTCGGATTAAAAAATTAAATAGAAGTTACGCAGTTGCCTCAAAGGTGTCATTCTGAGCGACTGAAAGAAGCGAAGAATCTCCGGTTTGGGGCTTATTTTACCCTCAACGGCGGAGATTCCTCGTCGCTGCGCTCCTCGGAATGACAATTTTAGGCTGAACTGTGTAACTCATAAAGGAATGGTGCTCAAACAACTTACCCAATTAGATTTTTGGGTAAAACCATAAAGCGTAAAACGTAAGGATTTGCGACGCACGTCGTTACGTTTTACGGTGGTGGTAAAAAAGTAAGTGGCAAACGTGTCATTTCGATGAGCGCAGCGTACAGAAATCTCTTTCATCAGGCATCGCAGAGATTTCTCGTGCCTGTCGGCACTCGAAATGACACACCGTCACTTAGAACTAGCTAAACTACTACCCCATTTCCCTTTAAGGGGAATCGACTTTCCCTTTAAGGGGAATCAACTTTCCCTTTAAGGGGAATCGACTTTCCCTTTAGGGGGAATCGACTTTCCCTTAAAGGGAAACCGGATTATGTCAGATCGTGTTTCTTAACTCGCTAACCACATACGTTAACTGGTAGTGGTAAAAAAGTAAGTGGTAAACGTGTCATATCGATGAGCGCAGTGTACAGAAATCCCTCTCATCAGGCATCGCAGAGATTTCTCGTGCCTGCCGGCACTCGAAATGGCACACCGTCACTTACAACCAAGCCACAACCCGTTTTACGTTTTATGATTAGGCGCAATCGTAAATCGTCAATCTGAAATCGTAAATTGAGACGGGTGCACTCAAAAATCAGGATAAATAATCTGCCCGCGTTTGAACAGTTCGCCGCTGGTGTAGCGTTCTTTCAGCCGGGCGTGTTGCAGCTTGCCGTTGTGGGTCATCGGGATAGCGCCGGCTTTGGTCAGGTACACCCGGCCGGGACGAAAACCCAGCCGCCGGTGGATGTTGCTCACAATTTCAACCAGCACTTCCTGCAGCACCGGCTCCGACGGCGGCGGGTCGCCGTAAATTTCGGCGAACACGAGCGCCTGCTCGCCCTCCAGCCCGCCCCGGTCCACCCCGATAGCGGCGCAGCGGCGCACCAGCGCCACGGCGTCGGCGGCCTCTTCCAACTCGCGGGCGTACACGGTTTGGCCGGCGTGAATGATGGTATTTTTTTTGCGCCCCACAATGAACAGATACCCGTCCGCATCCAGATAACCCAAATCGCCGGTGAGAATGAAGCCGTCTCGCCAGAACAGGCCGGCGGTAGCAGCCGGATTGTTGAAGTAGCCGCTGACGTTGGCCGGGCTTTTCACGGCGATTTCGCCCACCGCGCCGCGCGCCGCCGGTTGTCCATCCTGCAAAATTTCAATCTCAATCTGCGGAAACGGCACGCCCACCGACACGTTCCCGCGCGAGTCCACCCGCGGCGGGGTGTTGGGCGGCCACATGCTCACGCCCACCGTGGCCTCGGCCAGCCCGTACGCGGCAGACATCACACTGGACAGGCCAAACGTGGTCTCAAAATCGGTGATGGTTTGGTGGCGCACCGGCTCGGCGGCGTTGAGCGCCACCCGCAGGGTGGACAGGTTGAAATCGGCGGGGTTGGAGATGGCGCGCACGGCGTAGCGGTAAGCAAAATCCGGCGCGGCGGTGAACGTGCCGCCGTGCCGCTGAATGGCTGAGAACCAGTGGTGAATGTTTCGCAGGCTGGTGGGCAGCAAAATCAGCCGCGCCCCCACCGCAAACGGAGCCATCGTCATCAAAATCAGCCCCATATCGTGAAACACCGGCAGCCAGCTTACAAACACATCGTTGGCGGTAATTTTCATCCCGGCGATCATCTGCCGCACGTTGGTTACCAGATTGGCGTGGGTAATTTGCACTCCTTTGGGATTGCCGGTACTGCCGGAGGTGTACTGAATGAAGGCCACCGCCGCAGGGTCAACCGGCGGCAGGCCGGCGAGGGATGCCGGTTCGGCGGCGGGAGACACGGCAACCACCCGCGCCCCGTCCAACACCGATTCCAGTTGGGCGCGCTGCGCCGCCGGGGTGTCTGCCGGAACTACCACCCAGCCGGCCCCGCACAGCACCGCCAGCGCAGAAATGTGTTCGGCGCCCATCCCCGGAAACACCGGCACGGCAATGCCGCCGGCCCGCTGAACGCCGTAAAAGGCAAAAAAGAATTCGGCGCTGTTGGGCAGAGCCAGCACCGCCCTATCGCCCGGCGCCAGCCCCAGCCGGTGTACGTCAGCGGCAAATTGAGTAATTCCCTGCCACAACTCGCGCCAGGTGCAGGGTTGGTCAACAAAGGTGAACGCCTCCCCGCCGGGGCTGGTTTCGGCGCGCGCCTGCACAATCCGGAGCAGGGATTCGGCGTGAGACATCAACATTCTGCCGCCCTTCTACCGGTACTGCTGAACCAGCGCCGCCAAATCGGCAACGGTTGCAATGGAGGCCAATTCCTCTTCCGGAATGAACACGTTAAATTCCTCCTCAATGACGGCGACGATGTTGACAATATCCACCGATTCCGCGCCCAGTTCCGCCGCCAGCTGCGCGTCTGCGGAAATATCTGCCAATCCCAGTTGCAAACGGGTGATGGTTTTAATCTGATCGAGCAGTGAAGTCATGAGTTTGAAACTGTCTCCAATATTTCCTGAACTTCGGCGGCGACGGTCTGGGCGGTGGCGGCGTCCATGTCACAGTCCATCGCCAGAAAATCGCAGGTCAGCGCGCCGAACAAAATCCGGGCCGTGCCGGTGAACAGCGGGCCGATGCCATTGTTGGTGACAAAACTGTGCAAATCCAGCAGGCGGATGTCTCCGTACCGTTCCGCAAAGCGGACCGGCTGGTAGCTGAGCGCCGCCGCCCCCATCCGCACGGCCTTAAAACGAATAAACATTTCCACCAGATTTTTGCTGAGCAGGGCCGCAATGAATTTATCGCCGCGTTTGGTGAGCCGGTAAATTTCAGCCTGCACCGCCCCGGCCAGCGTCCACACATCGCTGTGCGGGCCAACCGGCACAATGTAGGGCATCATGGCAATGTAGCAGCCCAGATTTTGGGCGGGCAGCGGCGGCTGCAAATGCGGCCGCAAATCGGCAAAAGCGTAACCGCGTTGGCGACCGGTGTGCCCGGTCAGCAAATGGCGCACCACGGCCAGCAGAAGCGCCGCGTTGAGCAGATTGCTGACCGTGACCTGCCGCTGCCGGCAGGCCCGCACCAGCGCCGAGGTGGTTTCGGGCGGCAGGCGCAGGCTGAGCGTGTGCACCCGCGCCTCGGTTTCAACCGCGTATTTTGGGCCGGATGCCATTTGCAGGCGCACTTCGGCGGGCAGCATGCGCAGCAGAAAGCGG
>RFJF01000292.1 GCA_003695455.1 Chloroflexota bacterium | reverse complement strand
CCGTTAGTCAGGTTGAGTACCTGGGCCGGGGTATTGGGGCCGTTGCTAAAATTTTGGTTTTGGGCCGAAATGACCACCCCGCCCACGCGATACCGCTGGATGAGTTTGGCAATGTCTGATTCTGCGTCAATTTCACTGCCCGAAAAGGAAACCAGAAAAAGTTGCCCTACCCGTTCCTGGGGTGTAAGCGCGTTAAAAATACGGTCAACCACCGCCGGGTCAAGGCCTGTTTCCGGCCCTTGAGCGGTCACGGCAGGCGACGCGCCAAAGCTCAGCAACATTGGAATGAGCACGATGATGGTGATGAAAAGCCGTGTGATTTTTTCTTGCAAACTCACCCAATGGTTCCTCTCAAAGTTATCTAGCAAGTATACCGTTAATTGGGTGCATCGTCAAAGCAGATGAGTTTTGAGGAATTTTTCACACGGGACAATGTCAAATGGGTTTTTTGGCGGGCAAACCGGGCCGCCGAGGGTACGGCGCGGGCGTGGGTTTGGTTTTTTGCAGCACAATCAGGTGGCGTTCGCCATCCAGCCCGGAGATGTCTACCGGGCGTATTTCTACCAGTTTTCCGCCCAAAACCCCAAGCGCATTGGACGCGGCTTTGACTTCAGCGGCGGGGTTTTGCCCCTTTTGCGCCACCACCCAGCCGCCCACTTTCACCAGCGGCAACATGTATTCGGCCAGCACCGGCAGGGCCGCTACCGCCCGGGCCACGGCCACATTGTACCGGGCGCGATGGTTGGGGCTGCGGCCCGCATCTTCGGCGCGGGCGTTGAGCACCGTCACATCCGGCAAATCCAGCACGCCGGCAACGTGTTCCAGAAAGCGGCATTTTTTGCCGGTGGATTCCAGCAGAGTCAGCCGCAGGTGCGGCAGGGCAATTTTCAGCGGCAGGCCGGGGAACCCCGCCCCACTACCCACGTCAACCAACGCCGCGCCGGGGGGCAAATTGGGCAGCGCCGCCGCCACCGACAGCGAATCCAGAAAGTGCTTGGTTGCAATTTCGGTGGGGTCTACAATGCGGGTCAGATTCACCCGCCGGTTCCACTCAATGAGCTGGCGGGCGTAAACATCAAACGCGGCCAATTGCGCACCGGTGAGATTCAGGTTGAACCGGGCCGCGCCCTGCCGGAGAATGGCGTCCATTTGCACAGCTATTTTTCCTTGACCACATTCACCCGGTCAAAATCGCGGGCCACCACCGTGTTGGGAAAAATCGCAGTCGCTTCGGCCAGCACGTCCTGTTCGCGGTAGCGGCGTGACAGGTGCGTGAGATAGAGCTGTTTCACCCCGGCCTCGCGTGCCAGCCGGGCCGCCTGCCCGGCGGTAATGTGCCCAAATTGGCGGGCCATTTCGGCATCGGCATCCAAATAGGTTGATTCAATGACCAGCGCGTCGGCGTTGTGGGCCACATCCAGCAGATTATCAGTGCGGCCGGTGTCTTCAAGAAAAACCAGCTTGGCCCCGGGAATTTCCGGCCCCAGCACGTCATCGGGGTGAATGACCCGTCCGTCCTCCAGCGTGATGCTCTGGCCTGCCACCAGTTGGCGCCGAACCGGGCCAATGGGTACGTTGAGCGCCTGTGCCTTGTTGTTTAAAAAGGGGCGGCGCGCCTTTTCCTGAAACAGATAACCGTAGCAATCGGCGCCGCGGTGCGTTACCGGAAAGGCGCTCAGTTGAAAAGTGGTGTCCTCAAAAATAACGCCGGGTTGAATGGGGATCAACTCAATTTTGATGGGCAATTTGGCGGTGCGCAGCACCACTTTGAACAGCAAATCTCTCACGCGGTCCAGCGTGTGTTTGCTGCCGTAAATTTCCATCCGGTTGATGGCCTCCCAGCGGCTAAAAGTAGAGGCCAGCCCGCCCAACCCCAAAATATGGTCAAGATGACCGTGGGTGAGCAAAATTTTGTTCAGCCGTTTAAAACCCAGCCCGCTCTGCAAAATCTGGCGCTGCGTGCCTTCGCCGCAATCAATCAAAAACCGGTGCTCTTTGTGCATAACAACATTGGCAGACAACCCCCGGTGAATGGATGGCGCAGAGGCGGAGGTTCCCAAAAAGACAACTTCAAACATTATCAAATTTTCCTGTGTGAAGATTCCCGCCGGGCGCGTGGAACGCCGGACAGGTAGTTTTAAACATCGTCCCCAAAAACGGGACGTTCGTTGCGGGCAAGCCACAAAATATCGCTGGATTTGAGCAGCACCACCTGGTCCGCCAGCGAGCGCGGACCGGCGATCTCGGCAGAGGAATCACCGGGCGCAGGGCGATAAACCACGTTGCGCAAGGCCAGTTCCACACTGTTTTCTTCGTCGCCCACAATGCGCAGGCTGTGCAGGTCACCTTTAAAAAATTCTCCACTGCGCAATTTTATTTTGAGCCGGGGCGGCATCAAATTGCGCTTCAGCGGTTCTGCCACCAAAATAGTATGCCACAGCAAAAACGGTTCCGGCGGGTCCTGCCCCAAAAAAAGCCGCCACCAGCCGGGGCGCTCCAGATTGGTGCGCCGGCCCAGCGTGGTGGCAAACCGGCGGGCCAAAATCATTGTGGCAGACAAATAGAGAAACGCCGTCAGAAAAAAACCGGCCAAAATGGGAAACGGGTAGTTGCTGAGCGGCTGAAACATGACGTAATAGGGAATTTGCCCGGTAAAAAGCCAGTAAATTCCCGCGCCAAGCGCCACCGCCGCAAGCATGGTGGCGTGGATAACCGTGCTGCCCACAATGGCCAGCACAAATTGCTCAAACACCGAAGGG
>RFJF01000291.1 GCA_003695455.1 Chloroflexota bacterium | reverse complement strand
CTGGCGGACCGCTTCACCGCGCTGGCCGAGGCCAATCAAACAGAGCTGCTCACCTTTAATCCGGCGGAGTCAGATGAATCCCTGCACGATTTTGTGAGCCGCCACACAGAACAGCGCGGCGCGGACGATGTGGTGGTCTCGGTGCCGGTGGCGGCGGTCATGGCCGAAGCCGCCTCGGTGCTGGCCCCCAACGGGATGCTGGTCTTTTTTGCCGGCGTGCCCAACGGCACATTCATCCCGCTCAACCTGAGCGATGTCTACCTGCACAACGCCCAGTACACCGGCACCTCCGGTTCCGCGCTCAACGACCAGGCGGCGGTCATCCAAAAAGCGCTGTCCGGCGAACTGTCGCCCAACCGGTCTGTGGCGGCGGTGGGCGGCCTTGAGGCCGCGCTGGACGGAATCCGGGCGATGATGGAAGGCCGCTATCCCGGCAAAGTGGTCATTTTTCCGCAACTGCACGGCCTGCCGCTGACCGGTGTGGACCAGCTTGCAGACCAACTGCCGGACGTGGCCCAACATCTGGCCGGCGGCGCCGTCTGGACTCCCGACGCCGAGCAGGCGCTCATTGAAAGGTTTTGGAACGAATGATTTACACTGTTACCCTCAACCCCGCGCTGGACCGGGAGTTGACCGTCCCCAAAATTACATTTGACGATGTGCTGCGGGCCAGTATGCTGCGCGTGGATTACGGCGGCAAGGGATTCAACGTGTCGCGGGCACTGGCGGCGCTGGGCGCAGAGAGCACGGCGCTGGGCTTTGTGGGCGGGCGCACCGGCCAGCGCATCAGCGACGGGCTGGCCGCGCTGAAAATTCCAACCGATTTTGTGGAAATTTCCGGCGAAACCCGCACCAACATCAGCATTGTCAGCCAGAGCCAGCCCAACCACATCAAAGTGAACGAAGCCGGCCCCATTGTTTCCGCCGCCGAGGAAACCGCGCTGCTGGAGAAGGTAAAATTGCTGGCCCGCCCCCGCGATTGGTGGGTGCTGTCCGGCAGTCTGCCGCCGGGCGCGTCACCGGACATTTACGCCCGGATTATCCGCGCCGTACAGACCGCCGGGGCAAAGGCCATTCTGGATACCAGCGGCACGCCGCTGCGGTTTGGCTGCCTGGCCGGACCGTTTCTGGCCAAACCCAACGCCACAGAAGCCGCCGAGCTGACCGGCATCCGCCAAATTGCCAGCCGGCCGCAGGCTGTCACAGAGGCCGTCCGGCAGATGGGCGTGCGTCACGTTCTCATTTCGATGGGCAAAGACGGCGCAATTTTTTCGGACGGCGAGCAGTTGTGGCTGGCGCAATCGCCAAAAATCACAGAGCGAAATCCCATCGGCGCCGGCGATTCATCGGTAGCCGGGCTGGTGTGGGGGCTAAGCCGGGGGCTGCCATGGCCGGACACCCTGCGCTGGAGCATGGCCTGCGGCGCGGCTACCGCCAGCCTGGCCGGAACCTCGGTGGGGCCGCCGGAGTTGGTGGAAGAGTTGCTGGCGCAGGTCACGGTTCAGCCGCTGCCCGGCGACAGCGAAAGTTAAGAGAGACTGAGCGATATTCAAAACGGGCAGGCCGCACACGGCCTGCCCGTTTTTGTTTCTCTCCCCACCAACCGCTACGCAACTTTTCAGCCTGTAGCCAATGGTGTAAAATCGGAGGCAAACCGACCCAGCCTGCGGCATTGCAACAAAAATAAAAATTAACATTTACCGGTCAGGAGACCCTTCGCTGCGCTCGGGGTGACATGCCTGAGACTCCCCCCTGACCCTCTGAATCCTGATTTCAAAGGAGAAAATCATGGAAAAATTTGGCTATCGTTTTTCATTTGGACCGTGGAACATCCACGAAGGGGCCGACCCCTTTGGCCCGCCGGTGCGCCCCTCGCGCACCTTTGACGACAAATTGGAAGTGTACAAGCAGTTGGGTTTTGACGCCGTGCAGTTTCACGATGACGACGCCGTACCCAACCTCGATGAACTCTCGCCGGCGCAAATCCGGGCGGCGGCGCAGGCCATGCGCCAAAAGCTGTCAGACGCCGGGCTGGTGGCCGAGTTTGTGGCCCCTCGCCTGTGGGAGGACCCCCGCACCACCGACGGCGCCTTTACCGCCAACGACCCTGCCGTTCGGGCTTACGCCATTGACCGCGCAAAAAAAACAATGGACATTGCCAACGAGCTGGGCGCCGAACTGATTGTCTGGTGGCTGGCCCGCGAAGGCACCTACCTGCGCGAGGCCAAAGACGGCGTGGCCATGACCCACCGGCTGGTTGAGGCGCTCAACACTATGCTTGAGTACGACCCGCATCTGCGGATTGCCATTGAACCCAAACCCAACGAACCGATGGACATTGCCTACATTCCCACCATGGGCCATGGGCTGGCGTTGGGCAACGCCACCAGCCAGCCGGAGCGCGTGGGCGTACTGATGGAATCGGCGCACGCGGTGCTGGCAAACCTTGACCCCGCCGACGAAATCAGTTTTGCGCTGGCCTTTGGCAAGTTGTGGAGCGTTCACCTGAACGACCAAAACAGCCTCAAGTATGATCAGGACCGCGCCTTTGGCGCGGTAGACGTGCGGCGGGCCTTCAACCAGGTGCGGGTGCTGGATGAAAATGAGTACTGGAAAATCGGGATGGTGGGGCTGGATGTAAAAGCCCTGCGTACCCAGCCGGCAGAACTGGCAACCAAACATCTGGCAAACAGCCTCAACATGTTCCTGCGGCTGGTGCAACTGTCGCGCTCGCTGGACCGCGAGGCGGTAGCACAGTTTGTTGCCACCCGTGATTACGACGGGCTGGACTGGCTGATTTTGAATCACCTGCTGGCGTAACCGCCGATGACCGACCACCACACCAACACCGACATCATTGTGGCGGGCCACATTTGCCTGGATGTGATTCCCACGTTTGAGCAGACCGGGGGCGACTGGCGGCAGGTCATCGCCCCCGGCAAGCTGGTCAACGTGGGGCAGGCCGTCACCGCCACCGGTGGGGCGGTAGCCAACACCGGGCTGGCCCTGCACCGGCTCGGGTTGCCCACCCGGCTGATGGGCAAGCTGGGCGATGACCTGTTTGGACAGGCGATTCTGGATTTGCTCAACCACAACAACCCCGCGCTGGCAAAAGGGATGATTGTGGAGCCCGGCGAGGTCACATCGTACACGGTGGTACTCAGTCCACCCGGCGTAGACCGTATCTTTTTCCACAATCCCGGCGCTAACGACACCTTTTCAGACGCCGATGTTTCTACCGCGGCGTTGGCCGGGGCCGGGCTGTTCCACTTTGGCTACCCGCCGCTGATGCGCCACATGTTTGCCGATGGCGGCAAGGCGTTGGCCCGCCTGCTGCAAAAGGCCAAAGCCGCCGGACTGACCACCTCGTTGGATATGGCCTACCCGGACCGCAACTCGGCGGCGGGGCAAGCCGATTGGCGCACTCTGCTGGCCCACGTTCTGCCGCACGTGGATATTTTCCTGCCCAGCATTGAAGAAACGCTGTTTATGCTGGAACGGCCGCTGTTCACTCAGCTCAGCGCGCAGGGCGATATTCTGGATCAACTGGACGGCAAACTGCTGAGCCGCGTGGGGAATTTGCTGCTGGAGATGGGCGCGGCGGTGGCGGTACTCAAGCTGGGCCACCGGGGATTGGCCGTGCAAACCAGCGCCGATGTAACCCGGCTGGAAGAAACGGGCGCGTGCCGCCCCGCAGATGTGCAGGCGTGGCGCAACCGCCAATTGCTAACGTCGTGCTTCAAAACCAACGTAGCAGGCACCACCGGCGCCGGCGATTGCACCATCGCCGGATTTTTGGCGGGGCTGTGCCGGGGGCTGTCGCTGGAAGAAACACTGACCACAGCGGTGGCCGTGGGCGCGTGCAGTGTAGAAAGCGCCAGCGCCACCGATGCCATCCCGCCGTGGGAATCGGTGCGGGAACGGGTGGCCGCCGGCTGGGAAAAACTGCCGCAAACCATCCCCCTGCCCGGCTGGCAAGAGGATTCGGCGGCGGGGTTGTGGCGCGGCCCCAGCGACGGAAACTGAAACTTTTATTCGCTACGCGAAGGATTATATTGCCAAATCATCAATGACCTGGCGCAATACAGCGGCGTCCAGGTCTTTTTTATCCAAAAAAGCCACCGCCCCCGCCTCAAGGCCGGAACGGTGAAATTCGCGGTCCGGGTAGGCGCTGATGAGCACCACCCGCGAGGCCGGCGAGACGGCCTTGATTCGCCGGGTGCAGCGAATGCCGTCTTCTTCGCCCAGCACCACGTCTACCAGCGCCAGCTTGGGCGGCACGTGCTGCACCGCGTGCATCGCCGAGTCAATGTTTTCGGCTTCGTAAATCATGGCTTGCGGGCAAACCTTGCCCACCATACGCCGCAACTGCCGCCGGTAGCGCACATTATCATCCACCAACAGAATAGAGACCTGCCGGGCCACCGGCAGCTCGGGAGGAGCAGGCTTTTGGGCGGCGGTTTGGCCGGGGATTGCCAGAATGTGCGGATGCTGGTTGGCGTAATTCACGGCTTCCAGCCGGCTCTGCACGCCCAACTGCCGGTACAAACGTGTCAGGTGATTTTCAACCGTTTTAACGCTCAGCCCCATGCGCCGGGCGATGGTCTGGTTGTCCATGCCTTGCTGAAGCAGACGCAAAATATCAAGCTGGCGGGTGGTCAGGGTTGGCCCGGCCGCCGCCGGCTCTGAAAAGCTGACCAGTTTGCTGACCAGCCGGCTTGAGACCCATTTTTCGCCGGCCAGCACCCGTTGCACCGCCAGTTTCAAATCGCTAAGGGGTTGGTCCTTAAGGTGATAACCGTGCACGCCTGCGCCCAGCAAGCCCTGCACGTACACATCGTCATCATAGGCACTGATGACCAGCACCTTCATATCAGGGTAGCCGGCACGAATTTGCCTGATGGCTGCCAGCGGGTCAAAGCTGGGCATAGCCACATCAATCAGCAAACAATCCGGGCGCAGCTTTTCCAATGCAGGAAACAGACCGGGGCCATCTTCAACTTCACCCACAACTTCCAGATTAGCAAGTTCGTTGAGCGCATTGCGGATTCCGGCGCGCACCACAGCGTGGTCGTCGGCCAGAAGGAGGCGTGTTTTCTTCATACAGCGATTATACCACCCTTCTGTACAGCCGCCCACCCCCCATCCATCCGAAAATTAGGGGATTTCCCCCTATTGCGGTTAAGGGAAATCCTAACAAAAAGTGGGGGATTGGGGAGTACAAAAGTCATGGGCATCATGTTATCCTATAGCGCAGATAGTT
>RFJF01000290.1 GCA_003695455.1 Chloroflexota bacterium | reverse complement strand
TTTTTTAGGGTGAAAATACTGATGAGAAAGAGTAGTAGATTATTGAATGTTGGGCAGCGCGAGCGGCTGGGTTTTGGCCCGGGTGCGTTGCCGGGGTTTGCTGCGGATGGTTTTGGTCGGGCGAATACCGCGTTCGCGCTCGTCTACATCCAACAGGGTTCCCATAAAGGTGCCGTACGCGGCAAAAATTACGGTGAACGTAGCCAGTACCGCGGCGGCAATGGCAATGCCGCTGCCAAACAGTACCAGCAGCGAGCCTCCGGCCACTACCCCAACCAGCAGGCCGGTTGCGGCGCCCAGCAGGCCCCCGTTTTCCTTTTTGCTTCGGGTTTCTTTTACGATTTTCATCTTGGTTTTGCCTTTCCCCTTGTGAGCAATGAAAAACTTACAATAAACTTGTGCTTGCCTAACCTCAAGCATCCACAGTATAGCCAGGCCAAATTATAAATTGATGAAACCTCGATGAAAAGATTCTCATAATTTGTACCATAGTGAAATTGCCTTTGGTGATAAGATATATTTATTACCTGGCCCTTGTTTCTACCACAGTTTATATAAACACAAAAAAGCGGCCGGCAGAGCCCCCCAAATCTGCCGGCCGCCTGGCCGGGTACCAATCGGATTCCCGGCCGCGTGAAATCATATTCGCCGAGGTATTTGAAATGCCTGTTTATTTGCCGCCGTCAATTGTGACAAGTTGGCTGAAATCTTTTAACCGCCACTTGCGGCGCACAATCTCGTCGGGTTTCAATTCACTCGGGATAAATTGAGGATAACATATATTCGGGGATGCGTCGGTGTTCCAGGACACAGTGAAACTGTGTTCTGCTTCACACGGGTTGAAATGAGGTTAGTTCTGAGGTTTTGTTGCGGGGTTACGGCTCGGCGGCACAGCGGAAGCCAACATTAATGTAGGGGTTGAGCCTGAAATCGTTGTTGCGGTAGGTAGCCGGGGCAAAGCTGATGCCGTAATTCCACGAGCCGCCGCGGAGCACCCGCAAGGCATCGGCATTGGCATCCTCGCGCCCATCTGCGGGGTCGTAGGGGTAATCTTTGTAGATGCTGTGCACATATTCCCACACATTGCCCACCATATCATAGGCGCCGTACGGGCTGACGCCGTTGGGAAAAGAGCCGACCGGGGTTGTGTAATCCTGGCACGAGCTTCCGTCGGGTGCGCCGAAGAAATTGGCAACGTTGCAGGTGATGGTTTCTCCCCAGGGATAGTCTTGTCCATCCGTGCCGCGCGCCGCCTTTTCCCACTCGGCTTCTGTGGGCAGTCGCCCGCCGCGCCAGCGGCAGTAGGTGTTGGCCCCGCCCCAACTGACATTATTCACCGGGTACTCCTCCAACCCCTCATAAACATTCCAGGTGGTTCCCTCCAGATAAAAGTCCGAATTATCATCCAGCCCGGGCAGGTAGGCCCCCACATCATCGCCCTGAATTTGCTGCTGATTCAAAAATTCGGCAAACCGGGCATTGGTCACTTCATACTGGTCAATATAAAAACTGCCCAAATCAACCTGATGCACCGGCTGTTCATTTTGCAGGCCGTGGTCACTACCCATTGTAAATGGCCCGGCGGGAACCAGAACCATCGAACTGCCGCTGGCATCAACTATGGGGGTGGGGGTGGGGGCCGGCGCTACCCCCTGCGCCTGAAAACCGGGGTAGCCGGCGTTTGACTGGTTGAGCGCCTGCCCCAGCGGAGGGTGCACGGCAACCAGCCGCCGGACGGCCCAGTTTACGTTCTCGGCAGTTGCAAACTCTGCGCCGTCCTCAATGACCCCGCTGGCGGCAAAATCCGGGCTGTCAAGCGACAGGGCCAGCACCCGGCCCAACTCATCCAGCGCCGCCGTGTAATCAGACAGGTCAACCAGCACGGCGGCGCGCTCGTAGCGGGTGGCAGGGTTACTGCTGTTTAGGTTGACCAGCGCATCGTATTCGGCCAGCGCAGCCTGAAAATCGCCTTGCTGCACCAGCAGGCGTGCTTGCTGCCACCGGTCAAGTTCGGTTTGCAAATTGGCTGCGTCGGCGTTATCCGGCGGCAAATCGGCCAGACTACCGGCCATGGCCGCAAGCAACGGGTCGGTGTAGCCGGTTCGGTTTACGTCTGCCAGAGTCATGTAAATACCCCGGACAACGGTTGCCATCTGGTCATTTTCCACCGCAAACAAGGCTAACTGGTTGGCTAGTTCGGTCTCCCAAAAGAGCCGCCGGGCCACGCCGCCCCGCTCCAGATTGAACAGGGTTGCCAAATGGGCCAGCCGTTCGGCGGGGTCAATGGTTTGGGAAAAGGCCAGTTCGGCCTCAATGGCCCTGTTTTGGCGGGCAATGTCGCTGGCCCGCTGCACCGCCAGCACGCCCAAAATAATGGCCGCCACCGCCAGCACCAGCGCCACACCACCGGCCACGCTCAGCCAGATGACCCGCTTGCGCTGCTCGGCAGCCAGATTGCGGGCCGCATCCAGTTCACGCTGGGCGCGGGCCGCCTCCTCGGCGGCTTCGCGGTTGCGCAAATTGATGCCGGCTTCAATAAATTCCCGTTCGGTATCGTTCAAATCAATGAGACGCTGCTGGTACCAGTTTTCGGCTTCGGCCAGCGGAGCGCCGCGCAGAAGCGCCCCCTCATCGTGTTTGCTGGCCTGCCACTGGTTCAGCCCGGCCTCCAGCCGCTGCCGCCACAGTAAAAAGCCGCGGTCTTCGTTGAGCCACTGGCGCAGCAGAGGCCACTCCTGAATTAAAGCCTCGTGCGATACATCCAGCACTTTCTGGCCGGTGTCCGGGTCCTGACCGGTCACCAGCAGGTTGGCGTCGGCCAAAATCATCACCAGCGGCTCCACATCGGCCGGGTTGCCAATTTCAGACAGTGCGGCCCGCCGGCGGGTATCGGCGGCGCCACTGCCGGGCTGAACCAGACGCATAAAAATGCGGCGAACAACTTTCCGCTGGTTGGGGTCAAGGGCGCTAATCACGCCATCGGCCCGGTGGGCCAGCGCGCCCTTGACGCCGCCAATGGATTCATACGCTTCTACCGTCAGCAAACGTTCACGGCGGCGCTGGAATAATTCGTACAACGCGTGCTGCAGCAGGGGCAACACGCCGGGCGCGTTGCGCGTATCGGCCAGCAGTTGCTCAATCAGGTCTTTTTCCAATTCCAGCCCGACGGCTTCGGCCGGCAGCAAAATGGCTTCGCGCAGTTCCTTTTCAGTGAGCGGGCTGACCAGCATCTGGTGGCGGGTAATGGCCTCGGCCAGCGGTTTGTAAGCGGCCACGTTGCTGTAAAAATCGCTGCGCATGGTCAGCACAATCAGGCAGCGATGGCGGTGCGACTGGCCTGCGTAGAGCAGCTTGTCAATAAAGCTCCGCCGTTCCTGTTCGCCGGCGCACAGGGTAAACAGCTCTTCAAATTGATCGATGACCAGCACAAACACGGCGTCTTGTGGCGCGTTGGCGCGGGTGAGCGCCGAAACCATCAGCGTGTGCAGCGCAGCGGGGTCATCGGCGGCCAGTTGGCGGCGGATGGCCGCCGGGTTTTCATCCACGTGCCCGGCAAACGCCCGGGCCAGACTTTCCAGCGGGTGGACGCCCGGCAGCAGTACCGTCACGGGCCACTGCTCGCTGCCCGGAATGCGGCCCTGGCGCAGCGCCGGAATCAGTCCGGCCCGTACCAGAGAAGATTTGCCGCTGCCCGAAGGCCCCAACACGGCCATCAAATCAGACGCATACGCGCCGGTGTCGCTCTGAACCATGACCCCGGCCCGGTCCAGCAAAATTTGAATGGCTGAATTGCGGCCAAAAAAGAATTCGGCGTCGTGTTCGGTGAATTTGCGCAGGCCGCGGTACGGGTTTACGCCGGTAAAGGG
>RFJF01000289.1 GCA_003695455.1 Chloroflexota bacterium | reverse complement strand
CCCACTACCCCAGCCACGGCCAGCGCTTCACCGGCGAACCGGCCTACTTTGAACACGTGAACGCCGCCGCCCGCATGATGATGAGCGAACTGGGCCGCAGCGCCAAAGATTACACCTACGTAGTGCTGCACCAGCCCAACAAAAAATTCCCGGAGCGACAGGCCAAACTACTGGGCTTTGAACGGGAACAGTGGGTCACGGGGCTGCTTTCGCCGGTGATTGGCAACACCTACGCCGGAGCCAGTCTGGTCGGCCTGACCGCCGTGCTGGACATTGCCCAACCCGGCGACAAAATTTTGTGCGTCTCGTTTGGCTCCGGCGCGGGCAGCGACGCCTTTTCGCTGGTGGCAACAGAGGCCATCACCCGGCGCCAGCCGCTGGCTCTGTCCACCCAAAATTATATTGACCGGCGAATTGAAATTGATTACGCGCAGTACGTGCGCTTCCGCAAAAAATTGCAGATGCACTGATGAATTGTGAATTGCGAACGGTGAACAGTGAATGGGGCAAATCCATCCCTGAATCCTGACCCCCGATCCCTGAATCCTGATTTTAGGAGTTTTACTTTGAGAGACGTATCAATCATTGGAATTGGACAAACACCCGCCGGCGAGCATTGGGACCGCAGCCTGCGCCACCTGGCCTACGATGCGCTGGCCGCGGCTATGCGCGATGCCGGCGTTGAACGTGCCGACGCGCTGTACGTGGGCAACATGCTTTCCGGCGAAATTTCCGGGCAGGCTCACCTGGGCGCGCTGGTGGCAGACTTTGCCGGCCTGCGCGGCGCAGAAGCCGTTAAGGTAGAAGCCGCCTGCGCCAGCGCCGCCGCCGCCTTTCGGCAGGCGTACATTGGCGTGGCCAGCGGTTTGCAGGATATTGCCATCGCTGTGGGCGTTGAGAAAATGACCGACGACGTGGGCAGCAAGCTCACTGCCGGGCTGGCCTCGGCGGCAGATGCCGATTACGAGGTCATCCACGGCATCAGTTTTGTGGCGCTGAACGCGCTGATTATGCAGCGCTACATGCACGAATACCACGTGCAGCGCGAAGATTTTGCCAACTTTGCTATCAACGCTCACGCCAACGGGGTGGGCAACCCCAACGCCCGCTTCCGCGAGGCCATCAGCCGCGAGGCGTTTCTCAAATCAAACATGGTCGCCACGCCGATTGGCCTGCTGGACGCCAGCCCCATGGCCGACGGCGCGGCGGCAGTAGTACTCTGCCCCACCGAACAGGCCCGCGAGTTCACCGAAAACGCGGTGCGGGTGGCCGGCAGCGCGCTGGCTATCGACAGCCTGAGCGTGCATGACCGGCGCGACCCGCTGTGGCTGCAAGCGGCGGAAACATCGGCGCAAAAAGCGTACCGGCAGGCCGGCGTGGGGCCGCAGGACATTGATTTTTTTGAACTGCACGATGCCTTTACCATTATGGCCGCCCTCAGCCTGGAAGCCTCCGGCTTTGCCGGGCGCGGCAAAGGCACGTGGCTGGCCCGCGATGGCGAAATCACGCCGCAGGGCAAAATCCCCATTGCCACGCGGGGCGGGCTAAAGGCGCGCGGCCATCCGGTGGGGGCCACCGGCCTGTACCAGATTGTGGAAGCGGCGCAGCAACTTCGGGGCGAAGCCGGCGACAACCAGCTTGCCAACGCCCGTCTGGGGATGACCCAGAACATCGGCGGCAGCGGCGCCACCATTGTTACTCACATTTTTGAACGAGTTCACTAATTATCAGATTACTCAAAATCCAGACAAGGAGATTTTAATCATGAGCGTAGAAATTGCACGGCACTGGCGGCTCAACCCGCAGCGATACCAACTGGTGGGCGAAGAATGTCCTCACTGCGGCCACAAAATGTTTCCCCCGCGAGATGTTTGCCCGGAATGCGCCGACAACAGCCACCAGCCGGAGTTCAAATTCAGCGGGCGCGGCGAGGTCTTTTCCTACAGCACCGTCTACAATCCCCCCGAGGGTTACGAGGACAACGCCCCCTACACCGTGGCGCTGGTCAAGCTGGAAGAAGGGCCGCTGATTACCGCCCAACTGACGGACGTGCGCAACGATGACGTACAAATCGGGATGCCGGTTGAAATGACCACCCGCAAAATCACCACCCAGGGTGACGAGGGACTGGTCATCTACGGGTACAAATTCCGGCCCCAACTGGCGGCGTAAATCGCTTTGACGGTTAACCGGATTTTAGATACAATGAAAAAACCTGCGAAGGTGAATTTCAACTGTTCTTTCTGCAACCAGGGGTAATTTTTCCCCTGATTTAAACTGGGAGATGTTGATGCCAACGGTGAAGGCTATTCCCGGCCCGTATCGTTTCTTTTTTTACAGTTTTGATTGCAATGAACCCAGGCATGTACACGTCCGGCGCGAAAAAATGACTTGTAAATTCTGGCTTGACCCTATCGCGCTCAGTCAAAATAATGGATTTTCGCCGCAAGAATTGAATCAAATACGACGACTGACAGAAAGCTATCAAGAGGTAATTAGCGAGGCATGGCATGAACACTGCGAATAGACCAGAATCCAGAATTAAAGACGTACGTGTGACTGAAGATACTATTACGGCAAACCTGGTAGATGGCCGCACCATCAGCGTGCCGCTGGTTTGGTCATGGCGGCTGGCCGAAGCCACACCGGAACAGCGCGCAAACTATGAAATCATTGGCGACGGGCAGGGGGTACACTGGCCCGACATAGATGAAGACATCAGTGCAGAAGGAATGTTGCACGGCACACCCGCCCCCCGACCAAAACGCAAGCCCGTTGTAAAAGCCGCGTAATTCCAAACTCAATTCACATCTGCCAAAAACAGGCACGGAGGAGTTCTCCGTGCCTGTTTTTTTGTTGCTTCGGCCCGCGCTTGTCAAACCCCGCCGATGGTGTAAAATGGACGCTGCCATTTTCACCGAGGTTTTTCATCCATGACCCCACCGCAAACGCTTGTCATCAAAACCAGCCCGGTTGTCTTTTTAAAACGGTTGGTAATTATCGAAGTTATCTGGGCCGTGCTGGCGTCGGCATTTTCATTTCAGGGCAATTTGCCAGAAATTTACAGCGACTACGGGCTGACCCGTTTTGGCTCGTACGCCTTTTTGCTGGGCCTGCTGGTAACGGTCATCCAGATTGCCATCATTGCCGGGGCATTTATGACCTGGTATCTGGACACCTACCGGGTAGACCGCAAAAGCATTACCCACTGGCAGGCAATGGGCTTTGGCAACCGCGAACTGGCCCCGCTGCAAGCCATCACCGAACTCCGGGTGCGGCAATCGGCGCTAGGCGACAGGTTCAACTACGGCACGCTGGAACTGCACCTGTTTGGCGCAGACCGCACCGCACTGATGAAAAATATCCCCAACCCGCACCAGACCGCCGAGCAAATCCGCACCCTGCTCCGCCCCCGCCCCACAGACCACACCCGGCAACTGGAGCAGCCCATCCCGGCCCTGATTGCCGCCGGCGAAGGGCAAACCGTCGAGTTCAAGTCCAGCTTTTCGTGGGATTACCGCCGCCAGCGCATCAACCGTGATTTGAACAAGGCGGTAATGAAAAACGTGGCCGGATTTATGAACACCACCGGCGGCGCAATTTTGCTGGGCGTGGATGACGACGGCCAGATTTTGGGGCTGGAAACCGAAATCCAAACGCTGGGCAAACCCAACGTTGACGGCTTTGAAAACAGCCTGAATATTGCCTTCAACAATATGATTGGCGCAGAATATCGCCAGTTTGCCCGCTTTGATTTTGCCCAAATAGAGGGCAAAACCGTGTGCCGGATTGTGGTGCTGCCTTCGCCGGAGCCGGTTTTTTTGCGGCTCAAAAATCTGGAAGAATTTTACATCCGCACCGGCAACTCCAGCCAGCCGCTCAGCCTCAGCCAGGCAGTTAAATACATTCAAACCCATTTCGAAAACTAACCGCGCCATTTCCGGGGGCAGGTTGCGCACGGCCCACATCGAGGCCGTTTTTTGCCTGCTTGCCTTTTACTTTTGCAAATGCTAGAATCCGAAGCACAGCACAATTGGCAACTACCATCAAACTATTGCAATTTTGGAACCAACGATGCAAGTATTTCCGGCTGAACTACCCGACCTTAACGCGTGTTACCACCTGAACACCGGCACCACCACAGATTACGTGTGGCAAATGCAAAGCCGCACCACCGGCCATCGCACCGACATTCGCTTTGACCGGGTGCGGCTGCCGCGCCCCATGCAGGTTAGCTACCCGCGTTCACCGGATGAATTGCTGGCCCATTGGGAAGCCGGCAACTGTTTTCTGGTGGCCCGCAATTTGCAGGACCAGGTGGTCGGCTACATTGACGCCCAGCCGCAACCGTGGCAGGAGTTGCTGTGGGTCAGCAATCTGGCGGTGGATAAACCGTTCAGGCGGCAGGGGTTTGGCACACTGCTGATAAAATCGGCCCGCAAATGGGCTATGCAGCATCAATTAAAAAAAATAATGCTCGAAGTGCAAACCAAGAATTTCCCGGCTATTGCGTTTGCGCAAAAGCTGGGGTTTCAGTTTTGTGGATACAACGAGCAATTTTACACCAACGGCGATATCACCCTCCATTTTTATTTGACGATTTAACAATCGCGGCTGGTTAATTACCCGCACATCATGGATGAAATTTTATCGAATCCAACAATGATTCTGACCCGGCTGAACGAGGTCCTCTCATCGGCTATTGTTATTTTGGCCTTTTCTTTGTTTGTTTACACCTTTGCCAACAACATCAAAAGTTCCATTGGCCGTAGTTTCTCTGTGCTGCTGGCCTGTATGTGTTTTGCTTACGCCGGCGATGTGGCCCTGTTCAAGGTTGCCAGCGCCGAGGCCGCCATTCCGTGGCTTAAATTCCAGTGGATTGGCATCGCTTTTATTCCGGCGGCCTACCTGCACTTTTCAGATGCTCTGCTGCGGCTGACTAATCTGGTTTCTACCCGCCGCCGATTTACCGTGGGCGTGGCCTACATTTTTGGCTTTGTGCTGTTGCTGTTGGCCGTGCAAACCGAGTATCTGGTCCGCGACCCGTTTTTTCAGCCGGGAATCACCCAGTTTCGTTCCGGGCCGTTTTTCTGGGTCTTTGCGGTTTATTTTTACACCACCCTGGTGTGGGGCGCGTACAAAGTGATTCGCGCCCGGTCACGCTGCCTCACCTCCACGTTGCGCCGGCGAATGAGCTACCTGACCGTCTCGTTTGCCGCGCCGGCGCTGGGCGTGTTTCCCTACATGCTCATTGCCGACAACGCCTCGCTGCTGCCGCCGCTGCTGTTGTTCACCACCCTGTTTCTGGTAAACATCGGCATTGCCCTGATGCTGATTATGATGGCCTACGCGGTTATCTCGTTTGAGGCCATTCAGCCGGAGCGGGTTATCAAACACAACCTGATCCATTTTTTACTGCGCGGCCCGCTGGTGGCCATGCTGGTGATTGCCATTTTGCAGGCTCTGCCGGAACACGACCGGTTGCTGGGCCTACCCCGCGATATGGTGGTAGCGGTTTCTATTGTGACCGTGGTTGTACTTTCGCAATTTGTGATTAACATTGCCAAACCGTTCATCGACAGCCTGATTTTTTACCGTGACCGGCAGGAAATTGCCTGGATTACCGAACTCGACCGTCGGTTGCTGACCACCACCGACTTACAACAGGCGTTGGAAAGCATTCTCACTACCCTGTGCGAGTTACTGCGGGTGCGCACCGGGTTTATTTACAATCTGTCCGCCTCACAGGGGCCACGGCTGGAAACGCAGGTGGGGTCGGCGGCCAAAATTGAGACGGCTGTGACCAGTTTGGATGTAGCCAAACTCATCCACAGCCAGAACGGGCAAAACACGCATCACTTTATCACCCAAAATGACTTCTGGTTTGTTATTCTCAAAAATCAGGCACGTGACCGGTCACTGGGGTTGTTGGGGGTCGAGGGCCGCGCCGACACCTATGATTTGAACGAGCGCGAAGAAGAACTGGTGGAACTGCTCATTGAACAGGCCGAACAAGCGTTGGAAGACCGGCGATTGCAACAGGATATTTTTGTCACGCTCAAACAGATCATTCCGGAAATTGACCGGGTGCAGCGGCTGCGCAGCGCCGTCAGCTACGCCGGCGCGCCCAACCTGACCACGCTCACCCAAACCGATGACAGCCCCATCCACGAGCAAGAATTCCCCAAAATGGTGCGTGATGCGCTCAGCCACTACTGGGGCGGCCCCAAACTGACCGGCAGCCCGCTGCTGAAAATGCAGGTGGTGCAGGCGGCGCTCCATGAAAACGAGGGCAATTCGGCGCGGGCGCTGCGTTCTGTGCTGGCCGAGGCCATTGAAAAGCAGCGCCCCGACGGGGAGCGCCAACTAACCGGCGCAGAGTGGCTGATTTACAACATTCTGGAGCTGAAGTTTATCCAGGGGATGAAAGTGCGTGAGATGGCCCGGCGACTTTCGATGAGCGAAGCCGACCTGTACCGCAAGCAGCGGCTGGCCATTGAAGAGGTGGCCCGCACACTGAGCGAAATGGAAGCCCGGGGCGTAACGAATGGCGAATGATGAATGGCAAGCGACGAGTGACGAGTGACAAATAACCGGCAAAAACTGTGGCGTGTTGTTTTTTGGATGACGGTAGCGGTAATTTTAGTCAGCTCGCTGCTGTACTTTGGCAGCGGCGTGGGGCAAAGTGCCGCCGGGCTGCCGGCAGAACTGGGCCGCCGGGCCGATGGTTCGCTGGTGAGCAGCCCCAAAGCAGAGTTGCTGCACGGTTTCTCGCTGGCTATGCGCCTTGAACGGATGCTGCTCTACCCGCTGTTGCTGCTGGCGTTTCAATTGAGCGGCGGCGCGGCGGCGCTGCGGCGCGTGCTGGCAGGGCAAGCGCAACCGTGGCTGGCCCGGAGTCTGCCGGGACCGGTTCGGCTGGTTGGCGCAGTGGCGCAACGGATTCCGCACGGCTGGCGGCAACGTTTGCCCGGCAGTGATTTGATGGTGATTCTGCTGTTTGTGCTGGCCTTTCATTTGGGGTTGTACCTGCTCTACCTACCCTTCAATTTTTACCGCAGTTTTGTGGTGGGCCACCAGTTTGGGCTGTCTACCCTTTCGGCCGGGGGCTGGCTGATGGACTGGCTCAAAAGTGTGGCAATTGGGCTGGTAACAAACGGGCTGCTGTGGACGGGCTTTTTTGCGCTGATGCGGCTGGCGCCGCGCCGCTGGCCCATCCCTGCCGGGGCGCTGTCGCTGGTTTTCAGCCTGATTTTTGTGCTGGTCACGCCGGTGCTGATTACACCGCTGTTTTACCACGTCTCGCAGTTGGATGACCCCAACTTGCAGCAGCGGATTTTGGCGCTCACGGCGCGGGTGGGGCTGGAGGTGGATGAAATCCACGTGATTGATGCCAGCAGCAAAACAACCACCGTCAATGCTTATTTTACCGGGTTTGGCGGCGCGCAGCGGATTGTGCTGTACGATAACCTGCTCAACGGGTACACCCCGGACCAGGTAGAAGTGGTACTGGCCCACGAACTGGGTCACTGGTACTACAAACATCATTTGTTGAGCGTGCTGGGGTTGGGCGCGGTGGCCTGGCTGGGGATGTTTGCCCTGCGCTGGCTGCTGAATAAAACGTGGCGATGGCTGAAGTTGACCGGCCCGGCAGACGTGGCCGTGCTGCCGTTCATTTTGGCGGTGGCGGCGCTGGTGGGAATGCTGACCATGCCGGTCGAGAACGGAATTTCACGGTTGGCTGAAAATCAGGCCGATGAGTTTGCGCTGGAAATAAGCCAAAAACCGCAGGCATTCATTGAGTTATTCGAACAGTTTGCCGAGCAAAATCTCTCGGTGGTGGATGTGCCGGATTGGGAGAAGTTTATTTTTTACACACACCCGCCCGTGGCTGAGCGAATTGCGCGCGCCAACCGGTTTAGTCGCAGCGCGCAAAATCAATGAGGTAATTGCTTCTTACAACGGGGTCAGTTGTCATTTTCGGCAATGGGAAACGTTACAAAAAATGTACTGCCCTGTTGCTCATCGCTTTCAAACCAAATACGCCCGCCGTGCAGTTCAACCAGCGATTGGGTGATGTACAACCCCAGCCCGGTTCCGGCAGCGTTCACCTGATTGGCCGTACTCAAGCGTGAGAAGCGTTTGAACAACTGGTCATATTCGGCCGGCGGAATGCCAATGCCTGTGTCTGCCACAGACACTTCCAGAAAACCCTCCTCGCCGGGGCGCACGCCCACACCCACCGTAATCCGGCCTTCGCGCCGGGTGTATTTGGAAGCGTTGCTTACCAGGTTGCCCACAATCTGCGCTGCCAGCGTTGTGTCGCACAGAACCGGCGGCAGTTCTTTTTCAGGAATTTCAACCACCAACTGCTGAGATTTGGCCGCCACTTGCGGCTGGTATTCGGCAACAACATCCTCAATCAAATCCAGCAAGTTAGTAACCTGCAACACGGCCTCAAGGTGACCGGTTTCAATTCGGGTTGCCACCAGCAAATTGTTGGTAATGGCCCGCAGCCGGCCAATACTTCGGGCCACCACCTTTAGGCTCTGGGTCTGGCTATCGCTGAGCGGGCCGTATGCGCCTTCCAGCAACAAATCAATGTAACCAATCATTGAGGTGAGCGGCGAGCCAAGCTCGTGCGCGGCAAATGACACAAACATTGATTTGAGGTTGGCAAGCTGTTGCAATTCCGCATTCGATGCGGCCAGCGCTTCATTTTTAGAGTCCAGTTCACGCTGCAACAACCACATTTCATTTCTGTGCTGGGCAAATTGCTGGTTAATTTCCCCCAACTGGGTAACGTCTTGCCAAATGTGAATTAACCCGTCAATCTGACCGCTGTAATTTTGATGGGGCATAGTAGTCAGTTCAAAATACCGGGGTTCATCCTTTGGCCCATTTCGATTAACCCACATCAACTCAAAACTGGGCAACCGGCCGGCCAAAATATCGGTCAGCGATTCTTCGGCACCAATCAATTCGGGGCTGATTTCAAGCAATGACCTGCCCAAAATGGGCCAAACGTTGGCGCTTTTAAACAATTCATCGGCGCCGCCTGCGGCAACCACTTTCAATTGTTCGTCTGACACAACGTAGGCGATTTTTCGGTCTTTGAGGATTAAATCAGAAATTGCGGTCATAAGTACCAATTTTTGCGTTTACGCCAACAGTAATTGACCAATATGTTTAAAAAGTTGTTCCACTTCATCTCCGGTTTTGGCGCTGGTCAGGTAGTAGGGGATGTTCATTTTTTGAGCCGCCGCTTCCACCTCAGATTCGGTGAGTTCCTGCTGGTCAATCAAATCAGATTTGTTAGCTGCCAAAATTAATTGAGCCTGCGGGTTATTTTTGAAATATCCGTTGGCATACTGGCTTAGATTTCCAAGCGTTTCCGGGCGGGTCAGGTCACACACCAGCACTGCACCGGCAGCGCCACGCAAATAGCTGCTTTTCACCCGGTCAAACTCCTCGCTGCCGGCCAAATCCCAGAGCAGCATCGAAAGTTCAACCAGTTCTCCGGCCCGGGGGATGGTCACTGTTTTGCGGCTCACTTTTACACCAATGGTACTCAGGTATTTGTCATCAAATTTGTTGTGCACAAAACGGCGTACCAAACTGGTTTTGCCCACGGCAAAATCACCTAACAAGCAGATTTTTTTACTTAAACGGGTCATCTGGTCATCTTCACCTGGTTATTGGTCTGTAGTTGGGGTGCCAATGGTTTGTGGAACGGGGTTTACCGTACCAACCCACTGCGCCGGAACCCAGCCTTCTACTTCGGCCCGGTCTTTGGGCGCCCAACGCACTCTGTACCAGTTATCGGCAGTTTCCAGAATTTCTACAGCCCTGCCTTCCGGCAATATTAACCCCATCCGCGGCGAGGCGTAGTAAGGGAGTTGCCGCAACCAGACATTGCCAATCATAATCCCGTTGACCGGGGTGGTGGTGGGCGTGGCCGTGTGGGTTGGGGTGGGTGTTGAAGTTGGCGTTGGGGTGGACGTAAATGTGGCGGTTGGTGAAGGAGTGGCGGTTGGTGTTGGGGTGGGGGTAAATGTTGGCGTGTTGGTGGGCGTAAATGTAGGTTCAACCGTAACCTGCATTACAACGACCATCGGAGCAGGCCGATTGTTGAGTACCTGCCAGCCCCAGCGCCCTACCAAACAGGCAGACAACGAGCAAAGCAGCAACAGGGCAGTGAAGGCCAGCAATAACCGCCGCTGAATCGGAGACATTTGCCGGGGTTCAACTTCGGCAATGAGTGAGTTGATGGGCCCTTCAACCTCAATCAGTTGGGTGGGGTCGCCTTCGTATTCGCGCAGCACAGGTTCATTGGCCAGATCCATCTCGATGACCCGCTCGCGGATTTTTGCCCTGAAACCGGCAGACTCAATGCCGTCAACCACCACCGCCAAATAACAGTGCCGGGCGGCTTCGATGAGAATCCGGTAATCGCCGTATTGAATTTCGTCAAGCTCGCCCTCTTTATCCTGACCAAAAGACTCGCGCGCAAAATCACGGATGGCGGTCAGCATCCCGCTGATCAAATCGGTGTCTTCAGCTTCTTCCGGATGGCCGCTGGCGTACCAGAGCAGCAACCCGGTTTCACGGTGAATCAGAAACACCTCGGCTACCGAGAAGGGCAGCGAATCACGCAGAATTACTTCTCCGCTGGAAACGCCGCCCATGCGGGCGCGAACCAGTCGCCCCGGATTGAACGCGGTTCGCATCCGAATATCGAGACTGCGCGTTAAATCGCGCACGGCTTCAGAAACGGCCCGCACCACGGTTTGCCCAATGACCGGATAGAGCGCCTCAATCATCTCCCCGCGGGCATCGCGGATTTTTCGGCGGATGGCGTCACTCAACGCCGGGGTAATGATGGCAACAAACGCATCCTTGTTGGTCAGGCGTTCTTCCAGTGCATCCAGTTCGGCTTCCAGTTCTGCAATACGCTGCCGGTATTTGCTGAACAGGATATCCTGCAATGCCTCAAGGCTCGGGTCGTCAAACAGTTCCGGAGGTGGCGTTTCTTCGCCATTGTGAGAGGTTGGGTTAGGTGGATTACCTCTTGTCACAAGCGCAACTCAATTCCTAATCGGCTTTTTCTTCCAGCGTTTTCAGCCAATCAGCCAGCCCCGCCAGCGAGCCGCCCATTTTCAGGTGGCTGCCCAGCTCGACAAACAGTTCACCCAGCGCAATGCGGTCTACCTTGTCAAAGGTGAGTTTTTCGGCGGTTTGGCGCAGTTCTGCCCGAATATCGTCGTCAGACTGGCGCATATCGCGGTGCAGGGCCTGAAGTTTTTTGAGCTGCCCCGCGTCATGTTCGGTCAATCGTTCCTGAAGGTGGTCAATCTCCTGCTGAAGCCGTTCCAGGTCACGGCGGTACACCTTTAACTGCTGCTCATAATCTCGCATTTGCGGGCCAAAAATAATGTCCCGCACGCGGTCCATTTTTTCTGTTGTGGCTGCCGCTGGCATATCGTTCGATGGTGGGTGCTTGTCGTTCATTGTTTGTACCTCAATGAGAATTTATCGGCAATGGCCCAATCCCCCCCATTTCACCGACCGGGCAAACATTGCGCCGCCATATTTGATGAACATAACCCATTATAGCGCACTTTGTCGCAAATATCCAGATGAATACCCCGCAATACTATTTGGATGGCTGACCGCGGTACGGTATAATGAACCCGAAAGGAGGCCGTTGCAAAAAGAAACCGGGACAACGAGCGCCAGACCCAATCTGGAAATGTTCTTTTCGGATTGGGTGACGAGGAGCAGGTTCATCGAAGTTTTCGGCGGGTGCCTGCCGGGTGCGCCACACCCCGAATTGTCCCCCAAGCCCACACTGGGCGCAGGCCTTTTCACAAATCCGGCAAGTAATTGCCGGGACAAAAGCAAAGGCTGTGGCACTACCAGAGGTCAGAATACAGAATACAGAGTACGATTGCGCCGGTAGAATTACTGTTTGCCTGCCGTACGCTTGCCGTTTGGCGTTTGGCGTTTGCTGGCTGTTGGCTGCTGTCTGCTTTTTGGCCTGCCTAATCCGGACAAGCCGGAATACAACAGGAAGTGAATTATGGATTAAAGGATTAGGCTATTACTTCTTAATCCGTAATCCTTACTTCCCGGTTGCACAATTTTCTTGCACAAAGTACAGGCATTTCCTAAAAAACACCTTATCCTCTACTCACACCAAAGGAGACAAACCATGTGTGGCATTGTTGGTTATGTGGGCGCAAAAAACGCCGCCGATATTGTATTTAACGGACTGAAAAAGCTGGAATACCGGGGTTATGATTCTGCCGGTATCGCCTCGGTGAACGGGCAGCTTGAAATCCGCCGGGCGGGCGGCAAGCTGGTCAATTTGCAAAATAAGCTGGCCGACCAGCCGCTGCTCGGCACACTGGCGATTGGGCACACACGCTGGGCCACCCACGGCGCGCCGGTTGAGCGCAACGCCCACCCCCATGCCGATGAGCAAAATAACGTGGCCGTGGTGCAGAACGGCATTGTTGAAAATTTTGTGGCTCTGCGCCAGCAGTTGCAAGCCGAGGGTCACATCTTCCGGTCAGACACCGACACCGAAGTTATCACCCACCTGATTGACAAGCACCTTGCCGCCGGGCACACCCTGCCCGATGCCTGCCGCCTCAGTTTTCAGCAACTCCACGGAGCGCACGCCATTGCCGTCATCAGCCCGGCCCACCCCGACACCATCATCGCTGCCCGGCTGGGCAATGCAGGCGGCGTCATTGTGGGGCTGGGTGACCACGAAAATTATCTGGCTTCGGACATCCCCGCCATTTTGGAACACACCCAGCAGGTGGTCTTTTTGGAAGACGGCGAAATGGCCGTCATCACCCCGGACAGCGTGGATTACTGCCGGCTGGACGGCAGCCCCGTTACCAAACCGACCACCACCATCACCTGGGACCCGGTCAGCGCGGTCAAAGGGCAGTACCGCCATTTTATGCAAAAAGAAATCCACGAACAGCCGCAATCCATTCAAAGCACCATCCGCGGGCGGATTGATTTTGAAAGCGGGCAGGTTCAATTTGAGGAACTCCACCTTACCCCGGAGCAGGCCCAACGGATTGACCGCATCTTCATCACCGCCTGCGGCACCTCGTTTTTTGCCGGGCAGGTGGGCCGCTTTTTGCTGGAAAAACTGGCAAAGGTGAAGGTATCGGTGGATTACGCCAGCGAGTTTCGCTACCGCGACCCGCTGGTAGACGAAAACACCGTTATTCTGGCGCTCAGCCAGAGCGGCGAAACCGTGGACACGCTGGCAGCGATGGAAGAAGGGCGGCAAAAAGGGGCCGCCCTGTGGAGCATTGTCAACGTGCAGGGCAGCATGGTGCACAAAATCAGCAACGGGTCCATTTTGATGCAGGCCGGCCCCGAAATCGGCGTGGCCAGCACCAAAGCCTTTACCACCACCCTGACCGACCTGATGCTGCTGGCAATGTATCTGGGCCAGCAGCGCGGCGTGCTCTCTGCCGCCCAAAGTCTGGAACTGGCCGCGGCGCTGGCCCATCTGCCGGAGCTGGCCGGGCAGGTGCTGGCCGAAGGCTACAATGATTACGACTCACTGGCCCGGTTGTACCACCAAAAAGAGCACTTCCTCTTTTTGGGTCGGGGGCTGAACTACCCCATCGCGCTGGAAGGGGCGCTCAAGCTGAAAGAAATCAGCTACATCCACGCCGAGGGCTACCCCGCCGGCGAAATGAAGCACGGCCCCATCGCCCTGATTGACGAAAATATGCCGGTGGTGTCCATTGTCACACAAGACCACGTGTACGATAAAATGATCAGCCAGATTGAGCAGGTGCGCGCCCGCAACGGCATTGTCATCTCGCTTATCAATGAGGGCGATGACGAGGTGGCCCGCAAATCTGACCACGTGCTGACCATTCCGCGGGCGCACCCGCTGCTCACGCCAATCATCTCGGTGATTCCGCTGCAACTGCTGGCTTACCACACCGCTGTTTGGCGCGGCGCCGACGTGGATCAGCCGCGTAACCTGGCCAAAAGCGTCACCGTCGAGTAACGTTTTTGCGCCCCCAATACCCCGGCCCAACTGGCCGGGGTATTTTTTTGGAACCTCGGCCAATCTTTTGCTGGCAACCTAACTTTTGGCCGGTGAAATCCTCGCGCCGGTTTGGTACACTGAATGTACCAACCTGGAAAGGACAGACCGATGAACGATGATCTCCCAACCCGTCCCGTCGAATCCGGCCCAAAACCGGACCCGACACAATTAATTGAAGATTTGCACAGCGACTCCGAAGTAACCCGGCTGGCCGCCGTGCAGGCGCTCGGCCGGCTGGCAACGGTTGGCGAGCCCATGGTACGCCAACTGGAAAAAACCGCCGCGCAGAACTCCAGCGTCGAGGTTCGGCAGGCCGCGCTGGCGGCGCTGGCCCAGCCGGCATTCCGCAATGCGCAACGGTCGGCCGGCCGGTTGGCGGCTCCGGCGCGGCAAATCGTGCTCACAGAAATTGAGCGCTGGCAGAGCGATGGCCTGCTCACCCCGCACCTGTCCGGCCTGCTCCGGCAGCGGTACGACTTCGCGCCGCCGCAACCCGCCAAACCGGAGACGGACGCCCCACCTCAACCCAAGCCCTCGCTGTCTGACGTGCTGCTGAGCGAGGCTGCCATCAGAGTGGCCCTCTACCTGGGCGCGTTTTTTGTACTGGCGGCTGCCGCTATTTTGGCCGCCGTCATCGAAGGGCTGCGCCTGCCGATTCTGGGCGCTGCCACGCTCGGTTTTTTGGCCGCGGCCCTGCTGCTGAAAAAGCGATTACCGCAGGCCAGTTTTGTACTGTTTGTGATTTTTTCATTTCTCCTGCCGATTGACGCCGGCGTTCTGCTGGATTTATTGAATGTGGGCCGCACCACCACCCAACTGGCGTGGATTGGCGTGGCCGCGCTGCTGAGTCTGGTCTGGGTTGGTGGGACGTGGCTCTACCGCTCTCGATTTTTCAGCGTGCTGGCCTGGGCCGCCGCCGGCGCTGCGGCGCTGCAAACCGGCCGCTGGCTCGATTTGACGCCCCACCTCGACCTGTTTCT
>RFJF01000288.1 GCA_003695455.1 Chloroflexota bacterium | reverse complement strand
GCGTGCACCTCTCCAAATTTCTTTTGAACTTGTTTGAGTTCTATATTAGCCATTTATCTTTTCCAGATCATTGGCGAATAGCGCCAAAAGTAACACCCCGGAGCAGGTGTTTGCGCAGGGCAAAGGTGATAATGACAACGGGGATGAGGAAGACCAGCGAGCCGGCCGCAATTGCCGACCACTCAATGCCGCCGCGCCCCTGCATGGTAGCAATGGCCGGCGGGGCGGTTCTGGCCTGCTGGCTGGTTAACATCAGGGCAAAGGCATATTCGTTCCAGGCAAAAATAAAGGCAAAAACGGTGGTGGCCGCAATGCCGGTTGCTGCCTGCGGCAGCACAATTTTGAAAAACGCCTGAAATCGGGAGTATCCATCCACCAGGGCCGCCTCTTCGTATTCAAGGGGAATTTCATCAATGAAGCCTTTGAGCAGCCAGGTGGTCAGCGACAGGTTAAAGACAGTGTAGAGGATAATCATCCCCAGGTGCGTGTCGTATAAGCCAATTTGCCGGTACATTAAAAAGAGGGGAATGGTGACCACCACCGCCGGCAACATACGGGTACTGAGAATGAAGAACAGCAAATCGTCCTTGCCGGGCATGTCAAAACGACTAAATGCATAGGCCGCAAACAACCCCAACGTAACTGAGAAAATGGTAGAACCAATGGCAATAATCAGCGAGTTTTTGAGCCGATTCACAAAATCACTGGGGCCCGTAATGGTCTGGCCGCTTCTCAGGGCAACCTGCCCAAACAGTCCCAATTGGTCGGCGTTGGCTTTGGCTTTTTCAAGCCGTTTACCGCTCAGGTTGGAGCGGTCTGTGAGCAAAAATACCACGCCTTCAAGGGTGGGTTCAAACACCAGTTGGGGTGGAACCTGCACAATGGCAGAACGAGATTTAAAGGCGGTCATGCCCATAATGAAAATGGGTACCAGACCAACAATAGCAATCACAAAAATCAGAATGATGCGAACCGTTTTGCCCATTCTGGCTTTAGGGCTGACTTTATCAACCCGTATGCTTTCGGTAACGGGTTTGCGCGGGCCGTTTTCTGTAAATGACATGGCAATCAGGCTCCTTTCATCTTGTTGAGGTTTCTGATGTAGAGGTTGCTGACGGCAATAATGATGATAAGCACCATGTAGGCCAATGCGCTGGCGCGTCCGGTTTGCCACTGCCCCTGAAAGGCCTGCCGGTACAGATTTACGGCAATCACTTCGGTCTGGTCACCGGGGCCGCCGCCGGTCAGGCCCATTACCAGGTCAAATGATTTGCTGAATGCTTCGATGGTACGGAACAGGAGTGCAATCATGACCAACGGTGCAACCTGGGGCAGCGTAATTCGCCGGAACTGGAACCAGGAGCTGGCCCGGTCAATGGCTGCCGCTTCGTACAAATAATCGGGGATGGCTTTGAGGCCGGACAGAATAAGCAGCATGACAAAGGGTGTCCACATCCAGACGTCTACAATGATAATGGCCCACAGCGCCAAACCCGGCACGGACTGACCCGCAAACCTGCTGGCCAGCCAATCAGGGCCTAAACTGGGGATGTCGTAGCCCAAAAAGTAATTGAGGTAACCAAAGGTGGGGTTGTACAGCAGTTTCCAGAACAGACCGGCCACCACCGGCGAAAGCATCATCGGTACCAAAATCAGGGTGGTGATCAAACCGCTGCCAAAGAATTTTTCCCGAATGAGCAGGGCCAGAAAGAAGCCGATAATCAATTCCAGCCCCACCGAGAAGAAAACGTACTTGCCGGTAATGGTAAAGTATTTCCACATGGTTTCATCGTTGAGGACGCGAGAGAAGTTATCAAAGGAAATCCAGACCGGCGCTTCTTTGGCAATAGCCGAGTAATCGGTGAAACTCAGGTACAAACTGTAGGCTAACGGGAACAGGTTGATTACGATGAGCAAGATAAGCGTAGGCCAGATAAACAGGTTTCTAATCGCTTTGTCACTTAACCCCCGATTACGAGAGGGCTGGACAGTGCGCTTTACAGGCCGGACCTCTTCTTGCGTATTAACTGATGTCGACATATGTTTGCCTTTCACATCTGCCGGCGCTACAGGTTACGCAACCGCAGGCAGATACAACATCTTGTTTTTAACAATCTGAAGGTTGTTAAAAGAGGCAGGCCAGTGTGACCTGCCTCTTTTTCTTTATGTGCTTATTTAATGTAGCCGGCGTCTTTGAGAATCTGGTCGTGTTGTTCAGCAATGCTGTCCATCACAGCCTGAGCATCACCCTGCCCGCCAACAATGTAGTTGCCAAGCTCGGTTTGTGATACACGCAACAATTCACCGTATTCGGGAATGTTCCAGAAATCCTTCACAAAGGTCATCGTCTCGGCAAAGGCCGGGTTGAAG
>RFJF01000287.1 GCA_003695455.1 Chloroflexota bacterium | reverse complement strand
TTGAAAACACAGAGAACCCGCCGGAAATCCCCCACTTTCTGAACCGCCCCCCCCATCCCGTTTTCCCCATTCCGCGCCAGACCGGCTGGCGGCCGCAAATGCCGTGCTACCTCATCCACACCCAACCGGAAACGCACAACGTTATCCGCGCCAATCTTGAGCGCGCACCGCTCTTTACCGGCATCATCGAAGGTACAGGCCCGCGCTACTGCCCCAGCATCGAGGACAAAATTGTGCGTTTTGCCCACAAAGAAAGCCACCAGCTTTTTCTGGAGCCGGAGGGCTGGCAAACCACCGAGGTATACGTGCAGGGGGCCAACACCAGCCTGCCGGAAGATACCCAGTGGGCCATGATTCGCTCTATTCCCGCCCTGCGCAATGCCGAAATTATGCGCATTGGCTACGCCATTGAGTACGATTACGTGCCGCCGGACCAGCTTCACGCCTGGCTGGAAACCAAACATGTAGAGGGGTTGTTCCACGCCGGGCAAATCAACGGCACCACCGGCTACGAAGAGGCCGGAGCGCAGGGGTTGATGGCCGGGCTGAACGCCGCGCTCAAGGTGCAGGGCCGCCCGCCGCTGACCATTGGCCGCGACCAGGGGTACATCGGCGTGCTGATTGACGATTTGGTAACCATGGAACACACCGAACCCTACCGCCAAATGACCTCGCGGGCCGAGTACCGGCTGCTGCTCCGGCAGGACAACGCCGACCTGCGGCTGACTCCGCTGGGCTACCGGGCCGGGCTGGTCAGCCGCGCCCGCTACGATGCCGTTGAAGCCAAACGGCAGGCCATTGCCGCAGAAATTGAACGGCTGGAAAAAACCAACCTCTCCGGCAGCAACGGCACTGCCGAGCAACTGGCCGCGTTTGGCCTGTCGCCGGCCCGCAACGGCATTAACGCCCGCCAGTTACTGCGCCGCCCGGAAGTGGACTACCGGGTCATCAACGCGGTGGCCCCGCCCCCCGCGCCGCTCCTGCCCGGCGTTGCCGAGCAGGTTAGTATTGAAACCAAATTTGAGGGCTACATTGCCAAGCAATTGCAGCAAATTGAACGGCTGAAGCGGCTGGAAAACAAACCCATCCCCCCCGATTTTAACTACCAGAGCATCGCCGGCCTGCGCAACGAGGCCCGGCAAAAGTTGAGCCACTTTAAACCGGCCACGGTGGGCCAGGCCGGGCGCATTGCCGGAGTCAACCCGGCAGATATCAGTATTTTGCTGGTGCATCTTGAAAGGCAAAAGGCAAAAAGCTGAAGGATACAGGCTGATTCATCTGGCGCGGGTGCGTTTTTATATATGTGGGGTTGTGGTATAATCCAAGCCAATTTTGGATTGACGATTGAGTCTAGAGAAAACGGAAATACGGAGCAGAGTAGACGGCGGACGGCAATGACAGCAAAATGGCGCACGTGGCAGGTTTGCAGGTAGCAGGTTGCAACGCCACATAACCGCCAATCGTCCACTCACCATACGCTGAATCCTGACTCCCGACCCCTGAATCCTGTTTTCACAAGGAGTAACATTTTATGCCAGAAATTACCATCCCGTCGTTTGTCATTACGGGACTGCAACTGTTGCTGGCTTTTGCCGGCGCATTTTTGATTGCTTTGTGGCTCAGCCTGATTGTGTGGACGTGGCGCGATGCCCGCCGCCGTTCGCGGGATATTTTTGCGGTGCTGCTGGCCACGCTGATGGTGGCTATTTTTGGACCGCTGGGGCTGCTGCTCTATTTTTTGCTGCGCCCGCCGGTCACACTGGCTGAGTTGTACGAACGGTCGCTGGAGGAAGAGGCGCTGTTGCAGGATTTGGAGGACAAACCGCGCTGCCCCGGCTGTTCGCGGCCGGTGAAAGAGGCGTGGATACTCTGCCCGGACTGCCACACTACCCTGCAAAATGTGTGTGTTCACTGCGGAAATAATCTGCATCTGGCGTGGACTATTTGCCCCTTCTGCGGCACTCCGGCCACCGTTGCCCACAGTCACCCCCCCACCGACCACGGCCAACCGGATGTCAGCCAGGATCTCACCGTCACCCAAAAAATGCAGCCAACAACCGAGACCCAGCCGCAACCAGAGCCGGAACCGGAACCCGAACCTGTGATTGAACTGGAACCGGAGCCATTCACGGTGGAGCCGTCTGCGCCGACGGTGGCCTACAAACTGGCAACCACACCGCCAACCGTCGGCCCGGAAATGGACGACCACCCCATCCCCACTCCGCCCACCA
>RFJF01000017.1 GCA_003695455.1 Chloroflexota bacterium | reverse complement strand
GGCCGTGGTTGTTGGGGTTGGTGGGGCCGGTTACTGCAAAACTGCCCACCGCCGAGCGGACCGTGCCTTTGGCCTCGGTGGCGTCAATGTAAAACTGCCAGTTGCCCGCAACCGGCGGGGCAAAACGCACCGTCCACACGGCGTTTCCCGTGGGGTGCAGCCACTCGCGGTTGCCTTTTTTGGCCCGCTCAAACGGCTGCCGAAGAAAGGCGGGGCGTTTGTACACGGTCTGCCAGTTATCCGCAGAAAAATAGCCATCCACCGTGATGCCGTCGAGCCATTCCAGGCCGGGGGCGGGGGTGGGCTGGTACGGAAACTGCGGGTACGTGGCGGCGCTGTTATCCACCGCAAAATTGATTTCCAGCATCTCCCACTGCTCAACAGTTGGCGATGCCAACACAACGTTGCTGATTTGCAACGGGCCGGACGGGTTGAAACAGACGGTGCGCTCAACCGTGGTCACGGTTCCGTTGGTGCCGCGCGCCTGCACCAAAATGCGATTGGCGCCGGGTTTGAGCGGCACGGTGGCGCTCCAGTTGGCCGTGCCGCCGGCCGCCCCCACAAAACCGCGGTCGGTGCTGACCTGCACCGTGTCCACATTTCCGCCGGACGTCCCTGCCAGCGCCAGCGACGCGCTGTTAACCGTCAGCCCGTTGAGCGCCGGGTTGGCAATGGTGAGCGTGGGAAAATCGGGGTCTGCGGCGTTCCAAAAAATGGTTTGGGTGGATATTCCACCGTCGTCATCGGCCACGGACACCGTGGCGGCAAACGCGCCAGGCAGCGCCGCGCGGTGGCTTCCGCTGGCAGACAAACTGCGGGTTCCATCGCCAAAATCCCACAACACCCGTTCAACCGCGCCGTCCGGGTCATCCACAGTCAGGCTGAAATTTTGCGTTTGCGGCAGGTTTGAAATTGAAACCGGTGCCAGCGACACCGCGGAAATGACCGGCGGTTGATTGGTCGCACTTTTTTCAAACACCAGTGCATCGTCAAAATGAACCACCATGCTTTTGCCGGAACCGCCAAAATATCCAACTTTTATCCGCGTTGAGTTGGTTGTGGCCGTAAAACTTACCGCCACTTTAAACCAGGCGTTGCCGTATACCTTGCTGGACAAATAGCCGGAGTGGGCCAGGCTGTTCCAGTCCCAACTGATGGCCTCCAGCCGAAAACCGCCCCAGTCGCTGCCGGTTTCGCTGACAATTTTGACCCAGGCCGTCATTTTGTAGGTTTTGCCGGGAAGCGTGGCAACCACGGCTTCCATATCGTTGTTGGCTATCCGCGCCGACCAGTTGCCCGTGTGCGCCTGCGTCGTTGAAGCCGGTGCGCCGCCGGCACTCCAACCCGACAGGTCGCCGCTTTCAAACGAACCGTTGGCCAGCAAATTGTTGAGAGCCAGCGCGTGTACCTGCGTAAGTTGGACATGTGAATTCCCTCCATTTTTGATTGCGAGCGGCAAATAGGTTTGATGATTCAGCGGCGGCAATTCAGACCCGGCATCAACCTGACAGGTTGACGCCGTTGCAGTCATCAGCGCGGGGTCTGGCGAGGCCGCAACGATTCGATCTGGTGACACGGCGTTGGCACCGGCTGTCAGAATTGTCAAAATTATGATTGTAACAAACTTGACTGGCTGTTTCATGTTGCCCAATCGGACACAAAAGTTAACGTTTGGTTAGAGAAAAAAGGCACAACTACCGCCCATTGATTCAGTATATGAGTATCTCCGGCTGCTGTGAAGCGTAGAACATGCGGGTTTTGCAAACCGGAACCACGTAGTTTCTACCTGATTGACCAATTGCAATGTCGGTAAAAACTCAACAAAGTTACGAGTAACCCGGCCAATTCGATCGATTCAATCAGATTGGGCTTTAAAAAATGGAGTAAATGACGGAAAAATGAGGTCCAAACAAAAAGATGGAGCGATGATTGCCCCATCTTTTCAACAACCTAAATCATGCTGCGGGTTGAGAAAACTTACGCCGGCTTATTTGACGCTGTCCACCTCAATTTGATCAGCCAGGTTGGCAACCCAATCCCGCAGATGCACCCCGTCTGTTGCTTCGGCATAAAAGCTGGTGTGCTTCAAAATACAGTGGCGCTCTCCCCGGGCTGTGTAAGACCGAAAGTTGGCGGCATCATTTTGAATTTCATTTAACCCTGTTTGCAAAGCGCCGGCAAAATCCTGCTCCGAGCCGCCATCAGCCACAAAGTAACGCCGTTGCGTTCTGTCATTTGCAAAATTGAATTGCGAAAAAATGTAATCGGGATAGTGGTTGGCAACCGCAGCATAAAAATCAGACACAGTAAACGAATGAGCGATTTCCTCTTGCATACCGGGAATCCAGTCCGGGAAATAGGCTCCGGCATCGTAATCCGTATCGATATCCCAGGGGATAAACGAGGTCAGCCCGCCGCCGGAGTCGCCCAACTGAATCACCGGGGTGCGGGGATAGTGCCGGATAATGTGGGGGGTGTGCAAAATTGACCCGATTGCCCCGGCGCTGCACCCTGCAACAAATATCGAATCCGGTTGCTCAAAGTTGGCGTATATCCAGTTCAGTGCAGAGGCAGCGTTGACATAACCGCGATGGTAAATGTCAAACGTCTTTCCTGAACGTGCTGTGTAGGTTTCAACTTTATTCCCTGAATGGACATCGCCGGTGCAATAGGGCACAAATACCATGGTGTAGTCCCGGAAAGGATTTTCAGGGCGATTGAGATTAAAGACCCCGCCAATCGTAAAATCGGGGTTGTCATTGTCCGTCACTTCATCCTTGTAGCTCCCCGCCAGGCCACATGTTGCCGCGTCATAGCAACCGCCCCCGCCCTGAAAATAAACAAACACGCGATTGGCAGCGCCCGGCCGAACCCAGTAGGCATACGGGGTGTTCCGGGCACAGCGGGTGTCGCCGCCCGGCTCGATTTTTGACCAACCCGGCGGAAGATCATTGAGGCCTGGCAAATTGGAATCGGTGTTTTTTATTGTCGGTGTTGAGCGACACGCTCCAACCAGCAAAATCAGGCTAACTGCTGCACTTAGGGACATCAGAAACTTGTGCCAGGTCAATCCGCATCTCCTCACCGTACGGCAATAATCCCAAGTTCGCAACCCGCTTTTCGGAACCTGCTTCACCGTAACCCTTTTGTAATTTTTTGGATTTATGCTAATGATGCTACCGGATAATTCTCCCGAATACAAATGTTGGCGGTTATTGAACAGCTTGCGAGAGCATTTTACCTGCCGCATTGCCGGTTAAACCACAAAAAAAGTCCCTCACCGTCTGGTCCACGGTGAGGGACTGGGTCAAACACAATAAAACACCGATGGAGGGCGATTTACTATGTCTGATTGTGTTATCTTACCACACAATAATTTGCCATACAACACTATCTCGCAAATTCCCCCAATTTATATGCAATACGTTTGATTGAGCAAGACTTTTTACCTTTTGCCAACCCGGACAGGCACAAATCTGGCGTTGGCTAAAAAGATTTTGCTTTAACCGCGTCTCCAATCTGCGGGTCAGATTTCACTTGCCGGCGAAAGGTAACCAGATATCTGGTTTGGGTAGGCAAGGTTTCAAAATTGCGATTAGCAAGATTTTTTCGGCTCAAGGATTGGCACAATTGTGAGTGTGAAAGGGGGTGATGTGCAGCGGTAAATTCGTTGTGGGTTGCGTAGTTTGGTTGAACACCAATCTCTATTAACAAGAAAACAGCTATTTCAAATTAAAAAAGAAAGGAAATTTACAGTGAACGTTCGATATAACAGAATTACCAAGTTTGTTACGGTTTTAGTGGCCCTGCTCTTTGTTTTGAGCATTGGCGTGGTTTCTGCAGATGGTGATGACGATGACGACTACCCGGCCACGTACCGGGTCACCGTTCAAAATCTCACGGAGGGGCAACCCTTCTCGCCGGTTATTGCGGCAACCCATCAACAGAAAATGCGAATCTTCAAGGTCGGCAAACAGGCCTCACCCGAGCTGGAAATTCTGGCCGAAAATGGCGACAATGGCCCACTGTTCGATAAGTTGAACGCATCCGGCAAAGTCACCGCCATTTTCCGGGACGGCGGCCTGCTGATGCCCGGTGCGTCTGTCAGCTTTGACATAACTGCAAACAAAAAAGACCGGTTATCGCTGGCCGGCATGCTGGTCTGCACCAACGATGCTTTTGCCGGACTGAACCGCGCCAAGTTGCCCAAGGATGATGATCATCCAAGAACTTATTACGTGAAAGCGTTTGATGCCGGCACAGAAATGAACACCGAAGCCGCCTCGGACGTGCCGTGTCTGAACGGGAGCGAAAATGACGCTGTGGACACAAACGAGAAAATCTCGCGTCATCCCGGCATTCAGGGCGGGGGCGATCTGGACCCGGCCGTCCGCGGTTGGGATGGTCCAGTGGCCAAGGTCATCATCGAGCGTATTGATGACTGAGCCGGCCACCACCTGATGGCGGCCAACAGTCACATTTTCGGGCCATCACCGGCCCTCAATTAACCTGCAAAAAAAACGGCAATGCGCCAAAACCGGGCATTGCCGTTTTTTGTTTTGTGTAAAAAATGGGCCGAGAGGGAGTCGAACCCTCACGGGGTATCAAGCCCCGGGGGATTTTAAGTCCCCTGCGTCTGCCATTCCGCCACCGGCCCATACCGCGTTTGCGTTGAGAATATTACAACAATCGGGCGGGTTAGTCAAAGCAACTGCGGCAATACAAACGCCAAAATTGGGACTAAAGCCGCACTATTGTCTGCCGAAAACAATTGAACGCCCTTGCAACACCCTTTTGTCCATGATACGATTTACGTATTGTTAAGCTTTTGGGAACCAGCCAGGCATGGATGACCGCAAAAAAACAAAAACACAACTCATACAGGAATTGAATGACCTGCGGCAACGGGTGAGCGCGCTGGAAAACCTCAACCGGCGCAATGTAGAGCTTGAACTGTTTAACCGCATCATCGCCACAGCGGCGACCGAATCCGGGCCGGACGCCATTCTTGAAACAGTCTGCCGCGAGCTGGCGCTGGCTTTTGAGGTAGTTCAGGTATCGGCCGCCATGCTCACCCAGGACAAATCTGTAGCGGTCACCGTGGCCGAATATCTGACCGCCGATCAGGTCTCAATTCTCAACCGGGTTACGCCGGTAGAATCAAATCCGGCCCAACAATTTTTGCTGCAAAACCGGGCGCCGCTGGTTATCAACAATGTTCAGCAAGAGCGACAACTTGACTCGCTGCAAAGCTGGCTCAAAGACCGGCAGGTGGAGTCGCTGTTGCTGGTGCCGTTAATTGTAGATGACGAGGTGGTGGGCAGCCTTGAAATTGCCTGCGCCAAAGCCCGGTCATTTTCACCGGAAGATGTGAGTCTGGCCTGGAGTGTGGCCGACCAGGCCGCGGCGGCCGTATCGCGGGCGTGGCTCAACGAGGAACGCCACCTGTTGAGTACCGCCATTGAACAGGCGGCAGACATCATTCTCATCACCGATGAAAATGGCATTATTCTGTACGCCAACCCCGCTTTTGAACGCATCAGCGGTTACACCTTGCGGGAAGTAGTTGGCAAATCACCGTTTATTGTACCGCACCCCGACCAGGATTTGACCCAGATTAACACGTTGTGGTCTACCATTAAAAGCGGCAGAGTATGGCACGGATTTCTGACCAACCGCAAAAAAACCGACGAAACCTACACCGTTGAGGCAACCATTACCCCGGTGCGCGACGACAGCGGCGCCGTAGTCAATTATGTGAGCACCCAACGAGACGTAACCCGCGAACGCGAACTGGAAAAACAGTACCGGCAGGCGCAAAAAATGGAGGCCATTGGCCAGCTTACCGCCGGCATTGCCCACGATTTTAACAACCTGCTTATGGCCATCAACGGTTTTGCCGAGCTGATGCAACTAAAACTCCCCGACGACAGCCCCTTTCAGGATATTGCCGGCCGGATTGTTTCTTCCGGCGAAAGCGCGGCCAACCTCATCCGGCAGCTTCTGGTGTTCAGCCGCAAACAGTTGGTTGAAGCAAAAATCATCAACCTGAACAATGTGGTTTCTGAAATTGATAAAATGTTGCGCCGCATTATCGGTGAAGACATTGACCTGCAAACCAGCCTGAAACCAGACCTGTGGCCGGTAAAAACAGACCCCACTCAAATCGAACAAATTATTGTCAACCTGGCTGTGAATGCCCGCGATGCCATGCCCACCGGCGGCACACTCATTATTGAAACCCGCAACGTGGTTCTCACCGATCCGGCCGCGCTGAATATTCTGGATGTGGGCACCAATGAGTACGTAATGCTGTCTGTTACAGATACCGGCGTGGGCATGAGCAAAGAGGTGAAACAACACATTTTTGAACCGTTCTTTACCACAAAAACAGAGGGTAAAGGCACGGGGCTGGGGCTGGCTACGGTGTACGGTATTGTCAAACAGATTGGCGGCGCAATTCAGGTAGAAAGTGAAGAGGGCGACGGCGCCCGTTTTGAAATTTACATTCCGCGGGCGGTTGAAGCACCGGCGGGGGGGATGCTGGAAGAGAGTTTACTCCATCACCGATTGCAGGGCACGGAGACGGTACTGCTGGTAGAAGACAGCTCTGCCGTGCGAGAATTGATAACGCTCACGCTGAACGCGCGCGGCTATCACGTTATCAAGGCCGGCAACGGCGAAGAGGCGCTGCGCCTGTTCAAAGAACGCAGCCATGAAATTGACCTGCTGCTAACCGATATGATTATGCCAAAAATGGGCGGCAAAGAGCTGGCCGAGCGGATACTGGAAATGTGTCCCGATATGAAAGTGATTTACACATCCGGCTACAGCAATGATATGATTTCGGCCTACGGCATACTTGAGCCGAACATCGCGTTTTTGCAGAAACCATTTTCTCCCATTGATTTGGTTTCCACGGTTCGGGCCGTGCTTGACAGCGATTAACCCTTCTTTCTGAAAATCAGAAAATCCCACACCCACTGGTCGGGGTTGGCAGAATAGGTGAGCGGTACCGCCTCAGAAAGTTGATTCCCCTGCTCATCGGCTACGTACACGCTCCACACGCCATCCTCAAAGGGGCCGGGTTCAAATTTGAGGTTGCCAAACTTGATGTAATCGCAATCCAGGCAGTTGGTCACACTCCAGTTCCAGTCGCTCAAACCGCTTTCAACGTGCGCGCCGGATGGCGAATGGTCACCCACCACCTTCAGGCCGCCAATCGGAATGTTCCCCTCGGAGACAATAGCCACGTACACCGTAATGGCGTGATAGGTGGTGCGTTGGAATTCGCGGTTGCCGCGCTCGGCCAGTGAGAAGGGAAAGGATGGCCCCGGCGTGGGGGTCGGCGGGCCGGATGTGGCTGTGGGCGGCTGTGGCGGTGGCGGCGGTGCGGTGTTGGTAGGCGCCGGCGTATTGGTGGGCGGCGGTGTTGGCGTGTTAGTGGGTAGCGGCACGGCACTGGGCGTCAGCGTGGGTACCGGCGTGGGAATGGGGGTTGGTTCTTTGTGAGCCGGCGGCAGCAGCGAATCGTTGGCCGAGGCGGGCTGAACCACCGCGCCGGGCGGGGCGTTCGGGTCGGTGGTGGGGGTAAACGTGGGACGCAGCATCACGGCGTTGGCCCGGGTGTTACTCTGCGCCTGCGCTGCCGCGCTGGCAGATCGAAATTGAAGGTAAATCAGAAAAATGATGATGCCCAGCACCACCACCAGCGAAACCACCGCCAGCGTAGCCACGGTTTCGGTGTTAAACGCCGACGGTTGCGCCGCCGCAGATTTTCTTTTGGGTTGCGGCTGGCGCGGGGCCGCTTTGGCCTGTGTTTTGGGCGTTCGGCGGGGAGCGTTTTTGCGGGCTTTTTTCTTTGGGGGAAGGTACGGGCTGTGCGCCGGGCTGCCGGCAGCCGGCGTGGGCCGGGTCACATCGGCTTTGAGCATCCGCCGGATTTCCGACTCAAGCTGGTTGATTTCGGCCAGAATCTGGTTGGGGGTGTTGGGGCCGTAGTACGCCTGGTACTTTCGCAGTGTTTCCAGCCGGTAGATTTTTTCCTGCAAGTGGCGATCAATAGACATTTAACAAGCCCCACATTTTGTGCTGCCAATTTTAGCACACACAACATATAGGGCTATTATACACAAAAATCTCTTTTATGTAAATACCGGGACGGTGAACCATGTCAACATTTCACAGTATTGAATGGACGGGCGATGCCCTGCGCCTGCTGGATCAGCGCGAACTCCCACAGCGCGTTATTTACCGCGAGTACCGCGACGCCGGGGCGGTGGCGGAGGCAATCAGGGCGATGGTTACGCGCGGCGCGCCGGCCATTGGCGCCAGCGCTGCGTTTGGGTTGGCGCTCACCGCCGTGAACAGCGGCGCGTCCTCCGCCGAGGCGCTGCGGCAGGAACTGGCACAGGCGGCAGATACGCTGCGCCAATCGCGGCCCACGGCAGTCAACCTGTTTTGGGCCATCGAGCGGGTTCTGCGCCGGGCGGCGGGTGCGGATTCGGTGGCGGAGATGCGGCAGGCCGTGCTGGCAGAAGCGCAGGCCATTGCCGCCGAGGATGTGCAGACCAACCGCCAAATCGGGTTTAACGCCCTGCCGCTCATTCCCAACCCGGCCCAAATCATGCACCACTGCAACACCGGCAGTCTGGCAACCGTGGATTACGGCACGGCGCTGGGTATCATTCGCATTGCTCACGAGCAGGGGCGGCGGGTTCACGCCTGGCTGGACGAAACGCGACCGCGCTTGCAGGGAGCGCGGCTGTCGGCGTGGGAGTTGCAGCAACTGGAGATTCCGCACACGGTTATTGTGGATGGGGCATCGGGCCACGTGATGCGCACGGTGGGCATTGATTTGTGTGTGGTCGGCGCGGACCGGGTGGCGGCCAACGGCGACACGGCCAACAAAATCGGCACGTACAATCTGGCGTTGGTAGCGCAGGCGCACGACGTGCCGTTTTACGTGGCTGCCCCCACCAGCACCGTGGATTTGTCTGTTGCCACCGGCAACGACATCCCCATTGAATCGCGCCCGGCGCAGGAAGTGACCCACGTGGGCGGCACGCCCGTTACCCCGCCCGGCACGCCGGTTGCCAACCCGGCCTTTGACGTGACCCCGGCCCGGCTCATCACCGCTATCATCACCGAAGCAGGCATTGCCTACCCGCCCTTCACAGAATCGCTGGCGGCACTGGTTCAGCCGGCGGCGTAATCCCGCCGCAGTGCCTGCGCCAGCGTGCGGGCCAGCACACCCGCCGCTTCCTCGGCGGTGGGGCCAAAGGCCACAATCCCGTCCTCGTGACCGGCCATCGAGAAGATGCGTGTTTGCCGTACCGGGGTTTCGCGGAACAGCCGGGCCACTTCGGCGGCCATTTCCGGCGAGCCGTAGGGCACATCGGCGCGGGTGGCCGGCAAATTGAGCGCATCCGCATGCCGCCACATTTCCGGCGAATGGGCGTGCATCACCCACTCCGCCGAATCATCCAGCGCGTACACCATGCCGTGCGTCAATGATTCTGCCGATGGCTTGACCGGCCCTTCGGCCACCAGCCGGTTCTCCTCCGGAAAACAGGCCAGCACCGTGGCGTAATGTTCGGGCGAAAGGTGGGGCAGGCCACCGGTCTGCGTGCCGGAAATGATAAATTGCTGTTTGCCCGCGCGGCGGCTGATGTTGCCAAAACCGTAGCCGCCGTAACGCTCCGGATGCCGGTTGATCAAATCCAGCAGAAACATAATCCGCCGCCAGGCGTTCAATTCGGCAAGCTCCGCTTCCGGCAGGGGGTCGGCAAACGCAAAATCAAGCTGAAATTTGATGACTCCTTCTGTGGATTCACTCACGGCGATTTGTCCTTTCGATAATCGGGCCGGCGGGGTTGTGACCATTTGGTCATTTTCTTTTGCCCGGATTGTGCGATAATAAAAATGAAATTATGGCGTGGTTCATCGTGGCGGATTTTCAACCTTACAAATCCACCGGCTTGCACATTAACAATTAATAAT
>RFJF01000286.1 GCA_003695455.1 Chloroflexota bacterium | reverse complement strand
GTACTGTTTTTTGATGGATAAATATTGGCGTCTGACGGGTGTGGACATGGTTAATTATGAATGGCGAATTATGAATTACGAATTGCGAACGACAAATGACAAATGACAAATGACAAATGACCAAATAAATCACTCATCGGTGGCGGTGATGGGCCGGGCGCCGGTGACTCGAATCAGGTCCGGAACGGCCAGTTCAAGGTTGACGCCCCGTTTGCCGGCGCTGACCAGCACGGTGTCCAGTTCCAGCGCGGGCCGGTCAATGAACACGCGGAAGTTTTTGTGCATCAGCGCCAGCGCAGAGATGCCGCCGGTTTGCAGGCCGGTCAGCCGTTCGGCGTCTTTTTTGGCGGCCATTTGCACCTTTTTTTCGCCGACGGCGCGGGCCAGTTGCTTCAGGTTCAGTTCGCGGCTGCCGGCAACCATCACCAGCAAAGGTTTGCCTTTGGCTGGCAGCACCACCAGCGTTTTGTACACCACGTGATGCGGCAGGCCAAAATAATCGGCCACGCCATCGGCAGAGTGAATGGTGTCCGGGAATTGGCGCACAGAGTAGGCTATTTTTTGCCGGTCCAGCAGCCGCATCGAGTTGAGTTTTTGGGCCATAGGGCAATTAGCCTGTAACCATAGGGGTAGGCGGCAGATTGGTGGGCAGCGAAAACGTAAATGTAGAGCCGGTTCCGGGTTCGCTGTTCACCCAGATTTTTCCGTGGTGCATAGTCACCAGTTCGCGGCAAATGGCCAGCCCCAACCCGGCCCCCTCATGCCGGCTGGCGCTGTCATCAACCTGCCTGAAACGTTTGAACAGTGTCTCTATTCTGTCGGGCGGAATGCCTTTGCCGGTGTCAGAAACGCTGATGTGAATTAAATCAGGCTCCGGTTGTTGCTCGGCGCGGATAACCACGCTGCCCTGCCGGGTAAATTTTTGGGCGTTGGCCAGCAGGTTAAACAACACCTGCTGAATGCGCACCGCGTCAAATGTGGCCCACGGCAGCGAGTTTGCAATTTCAAGGCTGAGTTGAACGCCCTCGGCCCAGGGAAGCCCCTGCGCCAGTTCATATACGCCGTTGAGAAAGCGTTCTGTGTTTACCGGCTCCATGTGCAGCCGGATTTGCCCCTCTTCCAGCCGCGAAAGATCAAAAATATCCTCTGTTAATGTGGCCGCGTGCAACACTGATTGCAGCGATTTTTCAACCCACTCGCGTTGTTCAGCATTGATGCTGCCCAGCACACCTTCATTGAGCAATGACAGCGCGCCCGAAGCAATGCCCAGTGGCGCGCGCAGGTCGTGGGCAATCTGGCTAAGCCAGACGGTGCGCACCCGGTTGCTTTCTACCGCTTCGTGCCAGCTCTCTTCAAGCCGCTGTGTGGCCTGTTCCAGTTGGCGGGTACGTGCCTGCACCCGGGCCTCCAGTTCGTCGTTGAGGGCGGCATTTTCAATGGCTACCGCAGCCTGGTTGGCAAATACCACCAGCGGCACGGCGTCATCCTGGCTGAAACGGTTGCGGATGGCCCGGTTTTCAACGTAAATTGCGCCAATTGTGTCTCCGCGGGAAATCAGCGGCACGGCCATAATTGAGCGCAACCCCAACACAACCACGCTGTCGGCCTGCCCAAAACGCTCGTTTTGCATGGCGTTGCGCAGAACCAGAGGTTCGCCGGTGCTAACCACCTCCTGCAAAATAGAGCGGCTGATTTGGTCTTCGGGGTGTTCAATGTCCTGTCCGCTGCTGTCAAGTTTCACCCGGAAATCCAGCGACCCATCATCCGAGACAAGTACCACATACCCCCGTTCGGCGCCGACCAGATTTATAGCTTCTTTGAGCGCGTAATTTAACACCGGCGAGAGGCGTCGCATTTCAGCCATTTTTCGGCTGATTTGGAGGATATATGCTAGCAGGGATTCATCTATGACCATTGGTTTTCTGCCAAACTGGTAGATCAGAATGGTGTGATTATGCCGCAAATCACCAAATGGAGCAAAAGATTCCGGGCCTTTGGTATTCAGGGGTTGTCATTGCGAGCGCAGCAAAGCAATCTCCGGTGACTGTGGGAGAGGGTTATTCTGCGGGAAGGTTTGGGCAAACAGGCTGATAGGGGGCGTCTGCGCCCATAAATTGCAGCCATTCTGCTTCTGTAAAGTTGCGGTTAGCCACCCGGCAGGCCAGATTTTGCAGGGCCTGCGGGCTAATTTGCCATTCGAATACTGCGCCGCTTTGATGAACGGAAAACAGGCCGGTGTCATCGGGCAGAAAGGCCAGAATCAGGGCCGGGTCTTTGTGGCTGGTGTAGTGGCCCAGCGGTTGGCGGGTAGATACATCCCACAAGCGAATGGTTTCATCTTCACTGCTTGAGGCCAGCAGCCGGCCATTGGCGCTGAAGGCTACGCCCAACACAGGCAGGTTGTGTCCGGCCAGTTGGTCAAGCTTTTGTCCGGTGGGTACATCCCACAGGGCAACTGTTTTGTCGGCGCTGCCGGAGGCCAGCAGCGAGCCATCGGGGCTAAAGGCAATGCTGTTGACGGGGCTGTTGTGGCCCAGCAGCGGTTGGCCAATCAACCGGCCGGTGGCGGTGTCCCACAGGCGAATCCGCTGGTCACTGCCCGCCGAGGCCAAAATGGTGTTATCCGGGCTAAAGGCCAGGTCCCGAACATCGTTTTTGTGGCCGGCCAGCGGTTCACCTACGGGTTCAGCTTTGTTGCCGGAAATATCCCACAATTGAATGGGGAATTTGTCGGTTGCCAGCGCCACGTATTTTCCATTGGGGCTAACTGCCAGCACTTCTACCGGCTGTTTGTATTCCAGCGTGAATTTTTGGCTGAGTTTGCCGGAATTTAGTTGCCACACCTGCGCCTTGCCATTTTTGCCGCCGGTGACCAAAATTTTACCGTTGTCGCTTTCGGCAATGGCCGACACATCTCCGGCCTGGCCGGTAGAAATATTTGTTATCTGCTGTTCTGTTTCGGCTTGGTACACGTTCAGCAGTCCGTTTGAATCAACACTGCTCACCCAGCCGGTGGCCCGGTTGACAACTACCGGCAAACTCTCTTCGACGGGGATTCCTTCAAAGGGGTCCAGTGTTTCCAGAATCCGGGCCAGCGGCTGGCCGGCAACCACATTCCACAAAATGGCCTGGTTATCGCCGCCGCCGGAGGCGAGCATTTTGCCGTTGGGGCTGAATGCAACGCCAAAGGTGTTGCCGCCGTGTCCGGTCAGCGGTTCGTCAAGTTGTTGGCCGGTTGCCACATCCCACAGGCGAATGGTGTCGTCGCCACTGGCGGAGGCCAGCAACTCGCCGTTGGGGCTAAAGGCCACATCGTACACGCGGAAGGTGTGACCAGCCAGCGTGTTGCCAACCTGCCGGTGAGTGGCGGTGTCCCATAGTTTTACGGATTTATCGGCGCCGGCGGCGGCCAGCAGTGTTCCATCGGGATTAAATGCCACCCGCCAAATGGCACTTTCGGCGGCGGCAGGAATTTGGGCCAGTTGTTCGCCACCGGCGGCATCCCAAAAAATGATGGTTCCGTCATCACCGGAGGAGGCCACGGTTTTGCCATCGGGGCTGTAGGCTACCGTGAGCACGGTGTCGGTGTGGCCGGACAACGGTTTGCCCAGTGGTTTGCCGGCGGCCCAGTCCCAAAAGCGGAGAGTCTGGTCACGGCTGCCGGAGACCAGCGTTTTGCCGTCAGGGCTGAATTCTACTGCCCACACGCTGTTGGTGTGGCCGGTGAGCGGCGGGCCAAGCGGCTCAAACGTGGCGGTGTCCCACAACCAGACTTCGCCGTTGTCAATGCCGGCGACCACGGTCTGTCCATCGGGGCTAAAGGCCACGCCGAGTACCGGGCTGTCGGCGCCGGTACCCAACCGAGCCAGCGGCTGGTAGTTTTGCACATCCCACAACCTGACGGTTCCGTCCCAACTGGCCGTAGCCAGGGTGTTGCCGTCGGGGCTAAAGGCCACTCTGAAAACGGCGTTGGTGTGGCCGTGTAAAAAACTGAGCATGTGGTGATTTTGGTCAATGTTGTTGAGCAGGGTGCTTCTGGCTTCTACGGTGTCTGCCACCCGATTGGCCTGCGCGCCCAACAACAAGGCCAGCGCCGGTTCGCGTTCAATCAGGTTTTGCGATTGCGCTGCCAATTGCCGCGAAGTGGCCAGCCGGGTTTCCAGTTCGGCGCGGTCGCGTTCAGCATCTGCAATGCGGGCTTGCTCTTCGGCGCGGCTGCGTTCAATGTCTGCAATGCGGGCCTGTTCTTCGGTGCGGCTGCGCTCGGTTTCGGCTGTTTGTTGGGCCTGTACAGCGGCCTGAGTTTGCTGTTGGGCAACAGTTTGTTGTTGAAAAGCCAGCGCCGCCGCAACTACAGCCGCCAGCAGCACCAGCGCCAGCCCGGCGGCCAGCCAGCGCAATCGGGAACTGGCTCTGGTTTGCACATCGGCCCGGCGCTGTTGTTCGGCGGCCAGCGCGCGCGCCTGCTCCAGTTCGCGCCGGCGGGCATTTTCTTTTTCCCGTGCTGCGGCTTCGGCGGCGGTGTGGCTGGCGGCCAGAAATTCCTGTTCCAGTTGATTGGCGTCTTGCGGGTGCGCCTGCGACCACTCTTCGGCTTGGGCCAGCCGCGCTCCCCGGTACAGGTAGCTGGCGTCGCGTTTGGATTGCTGCCACTCCAATGCGGCTTCTGTGAGTTGGCGGTGAGTTTGCAGGGCGGCGCGGTCTGAGTCTACCCAGTGGCGCAGCCGGCTCCAGCCGCGGATGAGCGCCTCGTGCGAAACATCTACCATTTCTTCGCGGCTGCTCATATCCAGCGTGGTGGTAATCAGCCGGGCATCGGCCAGCGTTTGAATAACGGCCTGTACCTGCGCCGGTTCTGCGCCGGAGAGCAGTTCCTGCAACCGGGCGCGGCGGCGGGTATCTTCTGTGCCTTCGCCGGGTTGGGTGAGCCGCAGCATCAGCCGGCGCACCACCGCCTGTTCGGCGGGAGAAAATTCGGCGTAAATGGCGTCGGCGCGGCGGGCAATGGCCTGCGATACCCCGCCAATTTCCTGATAATCGGCCAGGGTGAGCGTGTGGCCGCGGCGGCGTTCCCACAATTCAAGCAGGGCGTGCTGCAACAGGGGCAGCGCCCCCGGCTGGCGTTCCACATCGGCCAGAATGGTGCTGACCAGCCCCGGTTCAAATTTCAGGCCGACCTGTTGCGCCGGCCGTTCGATGGCGCGACGCAGTTCGTCACTGGTCATGGGGCCAACCAGAAACTGGTGCGCGGAGATGCGCCCGGCCAAATTGCGGTATGCGGCGCAGCGGTGATAAAAATCGGCGCGCATGGTGAGCAGTACCAGTACCCGCCCCTGTTCCACCGCCGAGGCATACAACAGGTTTTCAATGAAGTGGCGGCGCTCCGGCTCGCTGTGGCACAGGGTAAATATCTCTTCAAATTGATCTACTACCAGTAGGAATTTTTTGGACGGCGGTTGGTTGGCCCAACTTTGCCGGACAATTCTGTGGAGCGTGCGGCTGTCGGCGGCCAGTTCTGCGGCCAGATTTTGGCTGCCGTCCGGCAGTTCCAGCGCCGATTCAAGTTGGGCGGCCAGTTGCGCCAGTGGCCGGCTGCCGGGGCGGAATATCACGGCGGCCCACTGCTCGCTGCTGGGGATGGCGCCGGCTGCCAGCGCGGGTACCAGCCCGGCCTTCACCAGCGATGATTTTCCGCTGCCGGACGCGCCGAGTACGGCCAAAAACCGCGAAACGGCGGCGGTTGGGCCGGTGGCTACCTGCGCAGCCAG
>RFJF01000285.1 GCA_003695455.1 Chloroflexota bacterium | reverse complement strand
CTGGTGAATTTGCCGCCGCCACGCCTGAATTTGAGGGCGCAGGTTGCGGGCAAGCTGCAGGATTTCGGTGGCGGTGACGGGTGCGCCGTTCGACATAATTCTTACTCCTTGCGGTCTGATTTTCCATTTTTCTGCGCGTTGAATTTTTCTTCGGTTTTGCGCTGGCCGCGGCGGTAGCCGATAAAATAGCCCATTGCCCCGGCAAACACCGCAATTTGCAGGCCAATCACCAATCCGTCAGAGATGAACCCCCCGCCGGTGGATTCATCTGCCGGGGGTTGTGCCTGCCCGGCAGGTGCGGTGGCGGCAGGCGGCGTGGCGGGGGCAGGTGGAAAGGTGCGGAGCAGGATGACCGTGCCCAGCAGTAAAATGATGAGCGCCAGCAAAATCCAGGTGGTTGAATTTTGCGTTTTCCGAAAGAACGGTTTGTTGTTCATCATTAATTGTTGTGTGGCCGGTTACGGGATTTTCTGCGCCGCCAGCCAGCGGTTGATGGTATCGGCGGTGGAGCGATAGTTGTGTTCCAACATTAAATTGTGGCCCGCGCCGGAAACCATCCGGTAATCTGCGCCGTAAAATGCCGCCGATTGCCGTACCTGCGGTTCCGGGACGGCCTGGTCTTTTTCGCCGCCCAGCCACAGCAGCGGTGTGTTCACCCGTTCCGGCGGGGTCCAGTAGGGCGGGTTGTGCTGGTACAGCACCAGCATTGACTCAGGGTTGAGCCGGGCGTGCAGTTCCTCCGGCGAAAAAATAGCGCCCCGGGTTGTGAGCATCCACGCGGCGGCAGCGGGGTTGTGCGTGCCAAATCTGGCCGTCCATGTGGCCGCGCTCAGCAGCGCGCCGAGCGGATCATTTTGCACCACCCGCCACAGGTTTTCGGGGGTCAGCATCCGGTGCGAAGCCCACGGCGCAACCAGCACCGCGGCGGGTAAATCACCCACAAACTTCAAATACCACTGCACCAGCGCGCCGCCCATGCTGTGCCCCACCAGCACCGGGCGCTGCGGCAGGCGGTCAACTTCTCGTTTGAGAAACGCCAGGTAGTAATCGAGCGTGCAGCGGGCCACGGGCCGCTGTTCCGGCGAGCCGGCATGGCCGGGCAGGCTGTGGGCGTGGCTCTCCCAGCCCCATTGGGCAAAGAGTTCCTGCCAGTACTGCCAGCACCACGCGCCGTGCCACATGCCGTGCTGAAACAGCAGCGGCGTCTGGTGTTTGCGCTGTTTGGGCAGGTAGCTGATGCGCTCAATGCCGTTTTCAATGATATGGCTGCGGGTGAAGGCATCGGTTTCTGTGGAATGTTCAAAGGTGCGGCCCGGCGCGCCGCGATTACGTTCGGTAGCCAGCGAGCGGTGGGCATCTTTTTGCGAGACTTCGTTAATTGCCCACAACTGCTGAGCGATGGTCCAACCCGCAACCGCGCCCAGCCCGATGCCCGCCCAAAATGTTTGTTTGCCCATATCCGCCTCGATTGGTTATTTGGGTTTAAAAAAGACAATCACGTATTCGTGTTTAAAAATGTAGTAGCCGCCGGCCAGCGCCCGGTAGCGCCACAGGTTGGCGGTTCGGCCTTTGCCTTTTTCATTGCCCTCAATATTTTTAACAATGATGGCCTTGGTTTTGAAACCCACCCGGTTCATCCGTTCCATGCACCAGAAACCCAGCGGAAGCAACTCGCCGTTGGCGTATTTGTCGCCAATGACCAGCGCGGCAAAGCGACCCGGCGCAAGCAGCTCAAAACCGTGGCGGGCCACGGTTTCAAAGCCGTCCAGAAATGACCCGGCATCGGGGGCGTTGGAGAGGTCTTCGGGCCGGTCAGAAAATTTGATGATGTCGGCGTAGGGGGGGTGGAGCATCAGCAGGTGGGCGTGGTCGGCCTGCATCTGCCGCAAAATACCGGACACGCGAGGCACAATTTCGGGGTTGGCGCTGTTGCCCTGCACCACGTGGATGCGCCGGTTCAGCAGTTCCGGGTCAATTTTGGCGCGCACGTAATCGGCCAACTCCGGCTTCAACTCCACACCAATGCAGCGCCGCTCCAGCCGCGCCGCCTCGATGGCGCTGGTGCCGGAACCCAGAAACAAATCCAGCACGATGTCATTTTTGCGGCTGTAGCGGCTGAAAATCTGGGTGGCAATCTGGGGGATGAAATTGCCGTGGTAATCCAGTTTGTGGCCGTCGCCACTGGCCCGGTTGCTGTACAGCCACAGCGAATCGGTTTTGATCTCCTCGTAATCGCGCCAGCGATTGAGGTCAATATCGCTCCAGGGTTTGTGTTTGGGTGGCTTTGGGGAATCGGTCATATCAGTTGCCCATTATCAATTATCCCTGCCGAAATGTCAATTTTTCCGCGCCCCGGCAGTGTCCTGTCTTGTCAGGCCGACCGGCGGCGCAGCACGATTTGCTCAAATTCTGCCGGGGGCAGGGTATTCAGCACGTTGGCGCGGGTAGCCCAGCCACGATTGGCGGTAGCCACGCCAAAGTGCAGGTTGTCAAAGTGATCGGTGTGGTGGGCGTCGCAGTTGATGATAAGCCCCACGCCCAGCTCCACGGCGCGGCGCACGTGAACATCGTTCAAATCCAGCCGCTCCGGCGAGGCGTTGATTTCGAGCGCGGTGCCGGTTTGGGCGGCGGCCTGCATCACCGCCTCCATATCAAAATCGCCGGGGTCGCGGCGGGTGAGCAGCCGTCCGGTGGGGTGGCCGATGAGCCGCACATGTGGGTTGCGGATGGCGTTCAACATGCGGCGGGTCAGCGTGTCGCGCTCTTGCCGCAGGCCGGTGTGTACTGAGGCCACCACAAAATCCAGTTCGGCCAGCACGCCATCGTCAAAATCCAGCGCACCATCGGCCCTGATTTCCATTTCTGTGCCCTGCCACAGGCGGATGCCGGGCAGACGGGCCTGCACCTGCTCAATTTCTCGGCGCTGCCGGCGCAGGCGTTCCGGAGAAAGACCGTTGGCCACGCCCAAACTTTGCGAGTGGTCGGTGATGGCCAGGTAGCGGTAGCCGCGCGCCAGCGCGGCCCGGGCCATCTCCTCAATGCTGTGCGCGCCGTCGCTCCAGGTTGAGTGGCAGTGAACCTCGCCGGTGATGTCGGCGGGGGTCAGGGGGACGGGCAGCGTGCCGGCGCGGGCG
>RFJF01000284.1 GCA_003695455.1 Chloroflexota bacterium | reverse complement strand
TTTTGCCTTTCAGGCGGAAAAGCCGCTTGAAGTTGACCGGTTGCGGGGGTGCAATATGTCGTTCAGGCGCAGCGTGCTGAAGCAGGTGGGCGGGTTTGACCCCGCGTTTGATGCCGCCGCCTACTCTGTTTTTGAAGAGGTTGATGTGTGTACCAGAATTCGACGGGCAGGGTTTATTTTGATATTTGAGCCGCAGGCGGCGGTTCACCACCTCAACGCCCCCCGCGAGGACGGACTACCCCGGCGTGTGGATGGCCGGCAACGGATGTATGCCTACGCCCGCAACCGCACCTACTTTGTGCTGAAGAATTTTGGCTGGAAAGGGACACATCTTTCAAAGTTGTTCTGGTTTGATACCGTGCATTATCTCTATTTGTGGGTCAAAAAGCCGACCACACAGAAGTTTGGCGTGGTTGTTGGCAATGTTGCCGGTAAAGTGGCGGGCGTGATGGCGGCGGCTCGCCGGGTGAACCGCTGATGCCGTACCGGTCCATCTTTTCGGCCTTCTATTGGCCCTACTATCCCGGCTTTTCCGGCGGCGAAATCCGGGATTTTCATTTGGCGCAATATTTAGGCTCTATCAGCAAGCTCTGTTTTATTGCGTCGCACCAAAATTTGGCCCACGGGCGCGCCGATCGTCTGCTGGCGGCCGTTGATGAACGGCACCTGCCACCCGCACCCAATCAGGCCCGGCCCACCGCGGCTGCGTATCGCCCGGCAAAACTTCCGTTTCACCATCGAATTGCCCGCTACCTTCGGCGCAGAATGTTACCGGTGGTGGGGCCACGCTACCACGGGGCGGTGGCAGACATGCTGCCCCAAATTGAGGCCTTTGCCCGACCCAAATTGCAGGCATTGTTGGCCCAGTCTCCCCCGGATTTTCTGTTTGTCAGCCCCCAAATCAACCCGGTGGCGCTCAATTTAAAGACCCGCCATTTGCCAACCCGGCTGGTGTTGGCCTCTTACGATGTTGAAGCTGTGCGGATGCGCCGTGTGGCGCAATCGGAACGGGGAGTCAGACGGCTGGCGCTCGCTCTGGAAGCGCGTCGGGCCGCCCGGTTTGAGCAAGAGAATCTGGCCCGGTTTGACGGCGTGATCGCGGTCAGCCCGGTGGATAAACGTATCTTTGTAGAGCAGTACGGATTTGCACCGGACCGCGTGTGGGTCACAGAAAATGGGGTAGACCCGGCATATTTTGCGTTTTCCGAGCGCCCAAAGTGCGACGCGCCAACTATTGTATTTGCGGGCAATATGCCGTATCTGCCTAATCAACAAGCTGCCCAACGATTGGTGCAATCAATTTTGCCGCGTGTGCGCCGCCGATACCCGGATGCCCGCCTGTGGATTGTGGGGCAATACCCGCCGCCCCAACTGCTGGCTCAGGCCGATAACCGGCACATATTTGTAACCGGCAAGGTAGATGATGTGCGCCCCTACCTGGCGCAAGCCACAGTCGCGTGCATTCCGCTGGTGTCCGGAGCCGGAACAAAGTACAAAGTGCTGGAAGCCTTGTCTGCCGGGGTTCCGGTGGTGTGTACCCGGCTGGCTCTGGAGGGACTGAATTTGGAAGATGGCCGCCACGTTTTGCTGGCAGACGGTAACGACGAACTGGCCGCCGCAATAGTGAAGTTGTTTGAACAGCCACAACTGGCCGCCGAGCTGGCCCACAACGGCCGCGATGCCATTGAGTGCCACTATGCCTGGCAGCGTGTGTTATCGCCGCTGGAAGACTGGCTGAAAAATCTAACCAAACGACCCGTGGATTTATGAGTAACCCATCCCCCTTGGTATCTATCGTCACCCCCTCATTCAATTCGGCCCAATTCATTGAGTCAGCCATTGAATCGGTGCGGAATCAGGATTACCCCGCTATTGAGCACCTGATTATTGATGGCGGCTCAACGGACGGCACGCTGGAAATTTTGAAGAATTGGCCGGCGGTCCGGTGGGTATCTGAACCCGACGAGGGGCAAGCAGATGCCATCAACAAGGGGTTCCGGCTGGCCCGCGGAGAAATCATCGGCTGGCTGAATGCCGACGACACGTATGAACCGGGCGCAATTTCTGCTGCGGTTGATTATTTGCAGCGGCACCCGAATGTTGACCTGGTGTACGGCGGCATCAATTTAATTGACCAGCGCGGAACGGTGCTGTACCGCCGGCGAGCGCAACCATTTCATCTTCACCGCATGCTATTTGAGGCCGCCATTCCGCAAGCCGGTATGTTTTTCCGGCGTTACGTGGTTGACCAGATGGGGGGAATCAATCCAGACCTGCACTACGTTTTGGATTGGGAATTTACGTTTAGGATTGCCCGGCGTTATAATATTGCTCACGTGCAAAAAATATGGGGCAATTTCAGGATTGTAACCGGCACCAAATCTGTGCAGCAACCGGAGAAGTTCTGGCCTGAGATTATCCCAATTCTGGAAAATGCAATCCGCGAGGAGCCGGAGCGGTTGCAGCCGTGGTCGGCCGGCGCAATGTGCACGGCCTGGCTGGTAGCCGGCGCGGAGTATTGCCGGGCCGGACAACTGGCAGAGGCGCAAAACGCCGTGGAGCGGGCATTTGAACATTGTGCCGCCATAGACCGCCACCCGTCAGTTATGGCGGTGGGCTTGTATCGACAGGCGGTTTACCCGTGGCACAACGCATTTCAGGAATATCCACACAGTGCTGCAGTGCTGGATAATCTGAGCGGCTGCCTGACCGGCTCACCCAACCGGAAACAGGTGTTAGGTTATCTGTACCTTTACCGGGCCGCCCGGTCTGCGCGGCGGCAAAATGGCGAATCGTTTTGGTCATACCTGGAGCAGGCAAAACGGATGCTGGGTATCCCAAAAATTCTCAGTTGGCCGTCGGTCCGGATTATTCTGAGCGCATGGCTCAAGCCGTGACCTGTTGTAACTTAAGAGGATGTTGTTATGAAACTGATAAAACCATATATCATGCTGATATTCCTGGTGCTGGGTGCCGGGTGGATTCTTGTTGCACCGATGCAGCAAACAGAAGCCCAGTACAAGGTTTTTTTACCCATCATTTTTAAGGCGCCACCTACAAAAGGTGTGGTCATCCCCGATGCGTACTCTTTTTGCACCGACACTTACACGCTCAACGTTGATTGGTACTACCGAAATTCAACCTCGCCCATTCCGGATTGCCCGGTTACGGACACCCGGTTTGTGCCGCGTTTGGCTAACGGTAACATTCTGACCACACAAATAATCTCAGACGCCATTGCCAGCGCCAGCCAGCGCCAGGGGTGGATTATCGGCTTTACCGAGCCCAATATTAACTACTGGCCCAGCTACATGACCCCCAGAGACGGAGCCATTGCCTGGCGGCAGATTGAGGCACAGGCGTTACCCGCCGGGATGAAACTGGTTGCACCTGCCCCCAGCCCCCATGACCCCGGCGGGCTGGGTGGCGCCGCCACCGATGGCTACACCTGGATTTGGAAAATGATTGACGCGTACCGGGCCGAATACGGTACCGATCCCCATTTTGACGCCTTCGGCTGGAACTATTATCACTGGGACCCCAACCAGTTTTACGCCTTTTTTAATGCCCGCCGCTCAGAAGCGCTGGATAAAGGGTACAACATTCCCTTTTGGGTGCTGGAATATTCCGGACAATGCTGGAATACAATCAATGCGCCGCCCTTTAACTACACCGGTAACACGGCAATTATGACTCAGGTCACGCCCTGGTTTGAAAGCACATCGTGGATTGACCGCTATGCCTGGTTTGCCAACCGCATTAAACCTGATGATGCCTGGGCGCCAAACTGGGATAGCTGCACGTTGATTAACCCCAATACCGGGGATGTGACGTCGCTGGGGGTATCATACCAGGGGTATTAATGTGAACGCCGGCAAACCGTTGTTTTCTGTATTTATTCCCGCCTACAATGCGGAACATACCGTTCAACAAGCCATCGAGAGCGTATTGGCTCAAACCTGTTTGGATTTCGAACTGATTGTTATTAATGATGCGTCAGTTGACAGCACGGCATCCATCATTGACCGGTACCGTGACAATCCGCAAGTGAGGATTTGTCACAACCCCCAAAACCTGGGCGTGACCGGCAACTGGAACAAAGGCGTTGAACTGTGCCGGGGCAGGTACGTTGCCCGGCTTGATGCCGATGATTTTTATGCGCCGGACTATCTGGAAGAAATTGCCGCCATGTTTGAACACCCGGCCAACCCCGAAATGGTTTTCACCGGGGTACAACTGGAATTTGCCAACGGCCAAAATCGTTTTGAATTGCCCTACCGGGACAACTGGGTGAAAAGCGGCGGCGCTTTTCTGCCCGAAGTTGTCCGGTATTGTCCCATTCGCGCGCCCAGCATGTGCGTTAAAAAAAGTTGTTACCAAAAGCTGGGCGGGGTCAGAGACGATTTGAAGATACACCACGATTGGGAATTTTGGGTGCGGCTTGTGGCTAACTGCCAGTCTGTGGGGTACATAGCGCGACCACTCACGCACTATCGGGTGCTGAATGCCGGCGGGTGTACTGAACAGGCCATTGACAACGCATCAAGCCCTGCAGATTGTGAAATTTGGCTGAATAATCTGGAAAATGGCACGTTACCTTACCAGCTCACAGACAAACAACTGTCTCTGCTAAAGCAAGGCATGGTTGATATGGTGATGGCATTTGCCGTGTTTGCTATGGAACGCGGCAATACCGCTGCCGTTGACAAACATCTGGCATTTGCCAGAACACTAATGCGGCAGCCGGTTGCCAACGGCTCAATGCAGGCCTGGCTCTACACCCGGGCCGCCGAAGTTTATTTTATGGAAGGCGGCCATTTTTTGAAGGGATGGCGGTTTCTGCTCCAATCCCTAAGATTTGGTTTTCCCTTTCCGGGTGACAACAGGCACCTTAAATTGTGGGCCAGAGCCATTTTTGGCAAGAAAATCTTTGAAATGGTACGCAACCAAACGGTCGCTCGCAGTCGATTTCCCTATAGCCTTGAAAATTGATAGTCTGTGAATACATTTGTTAAAGTCGTTGCCCGCAACTCTCTGGTCACATTGGTTAGCAGGCTGCTTGTCAAAGTAATCTCCTTTGGGTTTACCATCTGGATTGCCAGAACACTTGGCCATGAAGATTTTGGGCGATATGCCTTAATCTGGTCATTTGTGACCATTTTTGCCACATTCTCAGATTGGGGTCTGGGAATGTATACTATCCGTGAATTGGCCAAAGGCAACGCCGAAAACAACCACCTGGCAGCAAATGTGATTACGTTCCGGTTGCTGCTGGCCGGCGTAACGGTTTTGCTGATTCTTGGTGCGGCGCAATTTACCGCCTACTCGTCACAGCGAATCAGCCACATTATTCTGGCCAGCACAATTTTGTTTTTGTACGCCGTGCAGGACCCTCTCGATTCAGTTTTACAGGCCAATGAGCGGGTAGATATCTCCTCGCTGTTGCGAATTACCGGGCAGCTTATTTTTGTAGGGTTGGGCACGCTGTTTTTACTGGCCGGTTGGGGAATAACCGGCCTGATTCTGGCTGCGCTTTGCAATGTGCTGGTGACAACCGTGTTGTCCTGGCAAACCATTCGGCAAAAGTTGGGCGGACTTCAATGGAAAATCCGGCCCCGGTTGTGGCTAAAGTTGTTCACTGTTGCGGTTCCATTTGGAGTCATTGGTTTTTCGCTGAACTGGTCACAAAAAATTGATACAGTTGTGTTGTCGCTGTATCACACAGATACAATGATTGGCTGGTACAACGCGGCGTACAGTCTGATTTTGGGTGTAACTATTATTTCAAACTCTTTGAATGTGGCATTGTTCCCTTCAATGAGCAAAGAAAACAGTTTGGATAATGTGGCGACACAAAAAATTACGGCGCGTATCTTCAAATATCTGTTTATAGCTTCTTTGCCGGAGGCGGTAGGATTGATAGCCACCCGGCAGCAGGTAATCAATATTTTGTACGGCCCGGAATTCGCTCCCGCAGTTGTTCCCCTGGCTATTCTGGCGTGGAGTGTGCCGCTGCTCTTTGTATCTGAATTTTTGCGGTACCGGGCTTTGGTCATGCACCGCGAAAACGAGGCAGCTGCCAGCATTTTAATTGCTGCGTTGGTAAATATTATTTTGAATATCCTGTTTATTCCACGCTACGGATTGGTGGCTGCGGCAACCACTACCGTCATCACCGAGGCGCTTTTGGTTGTCCTGTACTTGCAAAAGCTTAAAGCCGAAATCCCGGCCAGAATAGTAGTAGCAGAATTCTGGAAACCCGCAGCAGCTTCTGCACTTATGCTGGTAATTTTTATTCTGGCGGCACACCTGCTGCTGTGGGCAATTGTTCTGGGTGGGTTGACTTACATCGGCGTTTTGCTATTGTTGGGAGGGTTGGGGTTGGAAGAAAAGGCGTTACTTCAAAAATTCTTTAAACGTCTGTTTCCGGCTGTGTCTCATCAATTATGATTGCTACTTACCCAAGAATCGCCCTGGTTGCAGAGCATCACCCTGCCTTTGCCAAAAGTTTTGGCACGCCAAATTTAATCAAAACCCTGTGTTCCGCCCCAAACTTTCAGTTTGCAGCCATTGTTGCGGCTGACGTAGCCGGCCCTGACCCGGTCCCCGGCCCGTGGGACAGCGTGCCCACCCTGTCGCTGTTCAGGCCCCGCTCATTGCTACCCAACCTTTCAATTGGGCTGGGGCGGCTGGACAATCTGTTTTTCCGGTGGCAGCGCAACAGGGTGACCCACTTTCTGGCTAAACAACACATTGACCGATTATTTGTGCTGATTGCCAACAACGCCCGGTTTGCGCAATTGGCGGCTCGGCTACCCCGGTCAATCCCTACAGATATTTACATTGTGGATGATTTTGTAGAAGACAGCCACCTTTACCACGTTAATCGACAGGCGGCCCGGCAAAGCCTTGAGACGCTGCTTGCCGCCAGCGACCGGGTTTTTGCCATCAGTCCGGTGTACGCCGCTGATCTGCAAGCACAGTACCGGCGGCCCTGCCAGTTTTTGCCGCTGCCGATACCGGATTCTACGTTAAAAACCGCCCGGCCAGTTCAGCCAAAATCCGTGGAGTCAAATGAAATTGTCATCCATCATTCCGGGCAGGTTCACCATTTATACGCCGATGCCTTGGCCCGGTTTATTGTTCTGCTCAGCCAACTTTCCCGGTCAACCCCAAAAAAGTTCAAACTGGAATTGTGGGGCAATTTGTCACGGGCATCGCTGGAGCGTTCATTGCAGCTTGATTTGCGGGAGGTGCAAACTGACTCTTTCAGCATTGATTTGTACAATGCGGCGTCTCGCACCGCATTGATTGCCGAACAACAACGAGCCGATTTTTTGCTGCTGGTCAATTCATTTTTGCCCGCATTTGAAAAACAGGTGCGCTGTTCCTTTTCGTCAAAAACCAGCGAATATCTGGTTTCTGGTACGCCGATATTAATTTACGCCCCAACCTATTCCAGTCTGGTGGCCTATTTGGGCCAACACAATGCTGCCTGCATTGTGTCTGCTGAAGACTCCGATGAAGCGCTGGCGGCATTAAACAAGGTGTTTTCAAACATCGGAACCCGGGGCGTTGTGGATGCAGCGCTCAAACTGGCGCACACACACCATTCGTTGGATGCCGTCTTTAAACAAATAGTTACCCCCAAATTAGGTGGAGAAGTTACTGCATGAGTGTGCCCTTTGTTACCGGCAATGAGCACCGAATTGGATACTTAACCTGGCTGAAATCAATCGGGAAATGGAGTAGGGAGTATTGAGCTTACTCCGTAATCCTCACTCCGTACTTCCCGGACGCACATGATTTTCTTGTTCCAAAAACAAGCTTTTTACTGAAAAGCACCTAAATAGAGTATAATTGAAGTATTTACTCAGCAGATGGAATTAATTGAGCTATAGTTGCGTAAAGCGATAAAATCGTTAAAGTTCAGGTATGTCAAG
>RFJF01000283.1 GCA_003695455.1 Chloroflexota bacterium | reverse complement strand
TTTTTTATCGCTGCCACCGGACGCCGATGATTTGGGGCTTTTGCTGCGGTTGTTTGGTAATTTACCACCGGTTGAACGCCAATCGGCCCAAAAAATGTTGCAAACACCCCTGCGCTGGATGGAATCCAGCGTGCTGCCCGGCGGAGAAATCCCAGTCTGGTTCACGCCGGATGATGCGCCGCCGGAAGCGCCGCTGCTGGTGTGGGGGCATCACTGCGCCGCCACAGAAATCAACCTGTTGCTGGGGTTGATTGCGTTTGACTGGCCCGGCTACCACCGCCTGATTGAACGCTCGGCGGGGAGTGTGCTGGCACGATTTGACCGCCACGGGTTGGGCGCGGCCCTGTATTACGGGCCGGGGTACACGCTGTGGGTGGGGTTTGAACTGCTGGCCCAACTGGCGGCCCGGCCTGTGTCTGCGCCACTGGCGCAAAAGCTGGATGCGGCGGGGCGGCAGTTGGGGGGCTGGTTTGATGAATTTGCCCGGCGGCCCGGCCTTTCGGCGCAGGAGAGCGCGCTGGCGCTGCTGGCTTCACGGCGCGCGCCGGACGGTGGTTATTTGCGCTCAGAATGGGCGGCAAACCTGCTGCGCCGGCAGCGCCACGACGGCAGTTGGGCGGCGGAATCGCTCTTTCTCATTCCGCACCCCGCGCGGCAAAGCGGCTGGTATGCCAGCCGTCTGGTTACTACGGCGCTCTGTTACCGGGCGCTCAAATTGTTTGAACAGGAAAAATAGCGGGGTTTAGGGCCACCAGCGGCCCACATCCTGAATAGCGCGGCTGGTTTCTGACATCACCTCTGCGCCGCCCAACCGGGAGAGGATGGGTTTGATGGTGCGCAGGTCAACCAGTAAATCTTTGCGCTGGCGTTGGGTGAGGTGCGGTAACATTTCATTCCACACGGCGTTCAGCGCCACAGAGTCCAGTTGTTCAAGTATCGGCACCAGGTCGGACAGGGTTTGGTGAAGTTGCTCTCTGTTTTCAACCGACCACACCAGGGTTAACGTTTCGCGCAGAAGGTCAGCCATTTTGTCCGGCGGCAGATTAAACGTGAGCGCGAGCGTTAGCAAGTGTGCCTTTTGTTGGGGGCTGTCAATGGCGCGGGCCAGAGTCAACGCTTTTGGCAGCAGGGTAGAAGGCAAGATAGGGATAACCCAGGCCAGCAAGTCGGCGCGGAGCGGGTCTGTGGTCATGGCGCCAATGATTTTTAGCGTCTCAACCAGGAGGGTGTCGGGTAGTTGCGGAATCAGGTAGGTCAGCGCTTCGGCCTGTTTGCGTTCATCTTTGAGCGAGGAAATCACGGTTAGCATTTCTGAAAACAGGTGTTCGTGGAGTGTATCAGACAGGTGCGGAGCCAGGTGGGCCAGCACTTCTGCACGCCAGCGCGCGTACCAGATAACCCGGTAGGCCGAAAGCGCGTCCTGCAGGGCTTCTGTGCTGAGCGGGTCCGGCAGATAGGGTAGCAGCCTGATGAGCACCTTGGCACGTTTCACTTCATCCCAGATGGTGCGGGCCATTGCCAGCGCTTTTTGGGGGCTGCCAATTTGCGCCAACCGCAGGGCCAGCCCTATTTGGGCATCAGCCTGCCGCCATTCATCTTTGATTTCCTGCGCCAGCCGGATGACCTGCGGTAACATTTCCTGGGGAACATATGGGGCTATTTTACCCAGTGTGTTGGCGCGTTTGGTGGCATCGGCGATGGCCTGTGTGGCTTGAATGAGCCGGTCAAACATATTTGCCGGCAAATATGGCGCGGCTTTGCTCAGCAATTTGCTTTGCAGCAAATTATCTTGCACAGTTTGGATAATGGTTAACGCCTGGGGCAACAAAGTATCAGGCAAATACGGCAGCAGGGCCAGCAGCGACTCCGTTTGCGCCGTTTCATTTGCCATATTCTGCACAATTTCCAGCGCGGGCGCCAGCGATGATTGTGGCAGGTGCGGCGCCATGTACTGAAAAACCGTGGCCTGCACAAACGGGTCACTGTGGTTATTCAGCGTGCGTTTGCTCAAATATTGCACGGTTTCTGCATAAATATCTGGCGGAAGCGACGGCAACAGCCCTGCGAGCGTTTCGATTTGCTCGGGATACTCCCAGGCAATTTTGATGGCAGTGATCATGCCGCGCAGTGCTTTTTGTCTGAGTTGCTCCGGTAAGTAGGGCGCCAGACTCAACAGCACTTCGGACCGTTTTTGTTCATCATGGATGGTTTGGGCTGTTTGCAGCGAATCCACCAGCAGGGCTTCCGGCAGATGCGGAGCCAGCCCCACCAACGCATCTGCTCGCTGGTCTTTGTCATGGATGGCCTGGGCCACGGTCAGGGCATCGGCCAGTTGGGGTTGGGGCAGGAACGGAGCAATGCCGGCCAGCGCTTTGGCCTGCCATTTTTCATACCAAATGCTGCGTATGGCCATCAGCGCCTCGGCGGGGTAGCCTAACTGGGCCAGTTGAGGGGCCAGCCCGGCCAGCGCCGCGGCTTGCTCTACCCGGCTGGTGATTGCCAGGGCCGTACTCAGCGCTTCCTGCAAAGCCACCTTTTTCAATGCTTCAGACAGGTGCGGGGCCAGACTCACCAATGTTTTGGTGCGTCGCCACTCGGTGGGTATTGAACGTGCGGCGGCCAACGCCTCTACCGGATGACCCATTTGCGCCAGCCGTGGCGATAGCTGCATCAGGGCGTTTGTTCGTCCATCGTGGTCTTGAATGGCCTGGGTCAGTGTGAGGGCTGTATTGAGCAGTGACTCCGGCAGGTGGGGAATCAGGCTGGTCAATACCTCGGCCCGTTTCCAGTCACTTGAAATATTTTGCGCCGATAACATTGCCTCACGCAGTAAATCTGTTTTGATGTTGTGGGGCAAATGCCGGGCCAGGTCGGTGATGAGGCCAGCCTGTTTGGCCTGGTCGGTGGTGGCGCGAACCACGGTCTGCACTTCGTCCATTGCTTTGGCACTGATATCCGCAGGCAGAAAGGGCGCCAGCAGGGCCAGGGTTCTGGCCCGGATTTTTTGCGATTTAATGTGCCAGGCGGTTGCCACAATTTTGGTGGCTGATTTTTGTGGCAGGTGCGGTACCAGCTTGATGAGTGTCTGGCTGCGTTGTTCGTCAAAGCGAATGGTTTTGGCGGCGGCCACGGCTTGCTGCAGGGCCTGTTCACGGAAAGGTTCCGGCAGGGCGGGGGCCAGTTCAGCCAGCGCTTCGGCGCGCGCGCCTTCCCATTCAATTTCCTGCGCAATTTCCAGTGCGGTAGGCAACAACGACTCCGGCAGACAAGGTGCCAACCGGGCCAGCAGGTCGGTGAGTTGTTCTTCGTCAGACATTTCTCGGGCCGCAGCCAGAGTATCCTGCATCACCTGCAACTGAGTTTCTCCAGAGAGTACCGGTACCAGTTCTGCCAAAATTGTGGCCTGATACTCCTCTTCATCAATGTCGCGCGCCGCCGCAAGCACTGCCGGTAACAATGATTCCGGCAAACGTGGAATTAGCTTAACCAGCGCTTCTGCCTGCCAATGTTCACTGTCAATGGAACGTGCTGCGGCCAGCGCCGCTTCCGGTTGGTCAAGTTCTAAAAGCCGTTGGGCCAGCCACATTTTCAGTTCAGTTTGCGCCCATGAGTCACTAATGCTTTGGGCAATCTCTGCGGCGTGCTGAATAGATGTTTCCCGCATGCCCGGTGACATGTAGATTGATAGCTCAACCAGCGCCCGAACCTGCTGTTCAAGGTCCAGCACCTGGCGGGCGTAGGCTAACCCCTGAGCCGGAGTCCACATTTTTTTCTCAACCAGCGCCACAAGGAGCGGTAACGGAAGATTGCGAGCCAAACTGTTCAGCGATGAGATAATAAGCGTGTACCGGATTTGCAGGCTGGCGGCCCGGGCTATTGATATTTGTTTGGCTTGTGCCTGCTTGTGGGCAAGACTCAACGCCAGGTTCACATCGGCCAAAAAGCCGGCAGTCTGCCCCAACTGTTCACGGGCCTGATACCAGCCGTTGCGCCCGGTTTCGGTTTCTTCGGCCAGTAATGCGTGAATTTGGTCAATCTGCCCCGCCTGTTCCAGGTGCCAGGTCAGGTATACGTGAATGTAGCCATCGTTGGGCAGGGTGTGCCACAACCCGTTCCGGGTTTTTAATTGGTACCGGCTGAGCACAATGGCGTGCGCGGCGGGCAGCGTAACGCCCAATCCGTGTGGCGCCGGGGTGGTGAGCAGCCGCCGGGCAATATCGCGCAGCAGGTCATGCAGGCGGTAACTGGGCCACTGCTGGCCGTCAATCCAAACCGGCGGGCCGGGCAGCAGCAGCGCGTCGTTCCACAGAAGTTCCAGTGTATCCACGGTTTTGTCAAGCTGCATTTGCCACAGTGTGGCGGCCATGGGTGCGGTTACCTGTACATCTTCCGGCAAAATACCCAGCCAGATGAAGGCTTGCCGTGTTTCTTCATCATCATTTCGCAAGGCCTGCAAACTTAAATTGAATGATGCCTCAACCTGAGACCTCTCCCGGCGACGGCGGCGAGGCGCTTCGAGGGCTTCCAGTTGGGCCACTTCTTTGTTAAGCGCTTGTCGCAGTGTGCTCCAGGGGGTGCCGCGGGCTACGCGGGCAGCAGCCAGTTCCAACGCCAGCGGCAAAAAGCCCACCGCTTCGGCCAGCATGAGGGCGTCACGCCGTTCATCGGCTTTAATGGGGCGGTTCATTCTGGCAGACAGAAGGGCCAGTGTTTGTGACGGGCTCATCACTTCTATCTGGTAAATTTCAGCACCTGTCTCTTCGGCTACATCAAACCTGCGTGACGTAATGATTATATGAGCCTGCGGCGAGCAAACCGCAAAGGGTTTGATGTGGGCCGGGTACCAGACATCATCCAGAATCAGCAGCACCGATTTGTCAACCAGCAGGCTGCGCAAGTGGGCCGAGGCTGCTTCGACGGAGACGGGCCGGTAGTCAAAATCACCCAACGCCTGAATCCAGTTGCTTAACAAAAACAGCAAATCTGGTTGTTGCCCTACGGTTGCCCACAAAACTCCATCCGGAAACCGTTGCTGCACGTCGGGGTCAAAGGCCAGCGCGGCGGCCACGGTAGATTTGCCAATACCGCCCAGCCCCAGCAAAGCATGGATGTTGAGTACACCCGGTGCGCCGGGGTTGCGGTTCAACAGGGTTGATTTAAGCTGGTTAGCGATTTCCGGGCGGGGAACGTAGTAACGTGGCAGCGGCGGCGCCTGATTTACGGCAGACCGTAACGTGTTAAGGGTAGAGTCCGGCGAGGCGGGCGGCAGACTGGGCGGAATCAGGGTGATGTGCGGATACGCCTGGGCAATGACTTCGGTGGGGGTGGCAAAGGCCACGTCTCTGAGTTTTACGCCATCAGGCGGGTAGTAGGTGGCAGTTACCATGCCGATGACCCGGTTGCCTTCGGTGTCTAGTACCGGGGCGCCGCTCATGCCTTCGGCAATTTCCTGGGCGCGAATTTGCAACATGGTGGCGCCGCGGGCATCCACAGTGGGGCCAAGAATGGTTCCCTGCGCCCACACGCCTTGAATATTTCCCACTTGGGGGTAACCAAAGGCGTTGAAGGTGTGGTTGCCCGTATTTTGGCTGGGGCCAAGAATAATGGGCGAAACACCGGCGGGGAGTTGACCTTGCAACCGTAAAATGGCAATGTCATCGGTTTGGGCCGGGCGCCAGGAATCGGGGATTACTTCCGAGGTACAGGAATCGCCGGTGTGGGCAAAAGTAACAGTCACTTTATCGCCCGGCGACGCGCCGGTTGAGTCAATCACGTGGGCGCAGGTAACGGCAATGTTGCCGTTAATCAGAAAGCCGGTGCCGTGGATATTTCCGGCCGCGTCGCGGATTTGGATGATGGAGCGTTTCAGGTTTTGAGTCATATTTTTGGACTAGTACCTTAGTCCCATTAACAATGTTAAGAGTATAACATGACTTTATGTAACTTTCAACCCCATGACATAATAAAGGCAAGTTTCTTCACGTAAAATTTACGGATGAGATAAAAGTCGCATACGGTTTCAAAACCTTGCGCTATACTTTGGTGAGTGTGAACAAAATGCAGCGGGTGTTATATGTCTGGCAAAGAGTTTTTACCCATCATCAATCTTGACCGCTGTACCGGTTGTGGCCTGTGCGTGCGGGCATGCCCGTTGGGCGTGCTGGCGTTGCACAATAAAAAACCTGCGTTGGTCAACCCCGAAGCGTGCCATTACAGCGGCACCTGTCAGGAAATTTGCCCAACGCAGGCTATTAGCCTTCCGTTTGAAATTATTTGAATTTTTTAAAGCAGGCTGACCAGCCGCCACACCTGCGCTACAGAAAACGTTACCATTACCCCAATTGCCAGAGGCAGCAGCGCCGCCACAGCCGTCCACTTTTTGCTGCCGGTTTCGGTGTAAATAGTGTAGATGGTGGTACTGCACGGATTGTGCAGCAGGCTGAAAAGCATCAGGTTGACTGCCGTCAGCAGGGTCCAGCCACCGGCCTGAAACAGCGCCAGTGTTTCGCTGTCGCCGGTTTCAAACATTACGCCTGCCCCGGCTCCAAATTGCGATGTCCCCGTAACCAGCACGGTCAACATAAGAATTGTGGGGATAACAATCTCGTTGGCAGGGATGGCGACAATGTAGGCTACCAAAATCACACCGTTCAGCCCAATCAGCCAGCCAATCGGGTTCAGAAAGTTAATCAGATACTCGGCAATACTGGCCCCACCGATGCTCACGTTGGCCATCAGCCAGATTACTGCCCCGGCCGGCAGGGCAAACACAATGGCTCGCCACAGCACAAAAATAGTACGGTCAATGAGCGAGGTGTAGATGGTTTGCCAGAAGCGCGGCGGGCGGTAGGGCGGCAGTTCCAGACTAAAGGTTGAGGCTTCGCCCTTGAGCCACGTGCGAGACAAAAACCACGAAACCGCAAAGCTCATCAGCACCCCCAGCATGGCAATGCCCACCACCGCCAGCGCAGAAATCAAACCTCCCAGATACGCCGGAACCAGACTGCCAATAAACAGTGACGCAATAAGAATTTGCGTGGGCCAGCGGCCGTTGCACAGCGCAAAATTGTTGGTGATAATGGCAATCAACCGCTCGCGCGGGCTGTCAATGACCCGCGAGGCCACCACTCCGGCAGCGTTGCAGCCAAAACCCATCATCATACTGAGCGATTGTTTGCCGTGCGCTCCGGATTTTTTGAAAATGTTATCCAGGTTAAAGGCCACGCGCGGCAGGTAGCCAAAATCTTCAAGCAGGGTGAACAGCGGGAAAAAGATAGCCATCGGCGGCAGCATCACGCTGACCACCCAGGCCGTAGCCAGATACATTCCGTCAATCAGCAGGCCATCGAGCCACCACGGCAGGCCAATTGTTGCGCCGGCCGTTTTGAGCATGGGGTGGACGGTATCCAGCAGAATGTAGGCCAGCCATTGCGACGGCACGTTGGCCCCGGCAATGGTAATCCAGAAAACCACGGTGAAGAGCAAAATCATCAACGGAAACCCCCACAGCCGGCTGGTCACCAGCCGGTCAATGGTGCGGTCCAGGTTGAAGCGCGGCGGCGTGTCGGGGTAAATGGCCGCCCGGTCTGCGATGCGGGCGGCATCGGTGTAAATGGCTTCCACAATATTTTCGTGAACGTCGCCGCCCACCTCCCAGCGAAGCCGGTTGGCTGTGTCCAGAATATCTTGCGCCGCGGCCGGAATGCCTGATTGCGGCGGTGTCAGCGCTTCCTGATTAAGCATGCTGCGCCTCCTGCAATTGCAAAACCAGTGTTCCGGCGGCATCTTCGCCGGGGTCATCGCGGGTCAGGTCGCCCAGTTCACCACGGTTGATGGCCTCAATGATGCGCTGGTCGCCGTCGAGCAGGCGCAGAGCCACCCAACGCGCGTTGGGCAGCCCCGGAAAGGCCGCCTCGATTTTTGACACCAGCTCGCGGATGGCGTGTTTGAGGGCGGGCGGCTCGTTTTTGAGCCGGTGGGGTTTGCAGACCACCGCGCCGGTAGCTACCTGGCTGATGGCTTGCAGCAATTCCGGGATGCCCTGTTTTGAGCGGGCGCTGGTGGGAACCACCGGCACGCCCAAATCGCGTGCCAGCGAGCGGTCATCCACGGTGATACCGTGGCGGCGGGCTTCGTCCATCAAATTGAGGGCCACCACGGCCCGGTCGGTAATTTCAAGCACTTGCAGTACCAGGTTCAGGTTTCGTTCCAGCCGGGTGGCGTCGGTGACAATCAGAGTCACATCGGGCTGCCCAAACAGAATAAAGTTGCGCGCCACCTCTTCATCCAGACTGGTTGACAGCAGCGAGTAGGTGCCGGGCAAGTCCACAATTTTGTAGCGATGGCCGCCGTACTCAAAGCCGCCTTCGGCGCGGCTAACGGTTTTTCCGGGCCAGTTGCCGGTGTGCTGTCGCAGGCCGGTGAGCGCGTTGAAAATGGTGCTTTTACCCGTGTTGGGGTTGCCGGCCAGCGCCACCACAAAATCCCAGTTGTCCATATTAATGCCCAGTTTGGTCAGGTTGCCCACATTGTGGGCCGGGCAGGTTTCGCAGTTGTGGGCTGCGGGTAATTGTATTGAAGAAGACATTCAGTTCCTCCGATTGTTGCCAATCACGATTCAAGATTGCGGGTAATGTGAATCATTTGCGCCTGTTCTTTACGCAGGCCAATCAGCGATTGGCGGATGAGATAGGCTGTCGGGTCGCCGCCGGGGCTGACCATTTCGGCTTTGATGACTGTGCCGGGCAGAATGCCCAAATCCATAAAACGGCGGCGTTCTGCCCCGCGGCAGGCGGGTAAAATTGAAACCACCTTGGCCGTTTCACCAATTTTCAAATCCGACAGTCGTTCAAAGGGCTGGTCCGCGGCGGATTTGCCGTTGCTGAAAGGGGCAACGGAAATGTTGCGGGCCAGAATGGGAGCCAGCACGTGTTCGGCGCCGCCGGCCCAGAAAGTGAGCCGCTCCGGCGTGTTTTCTTTGAGTTGAACGTCCATGCCGGGGTACAAGCCCTCGGCCACCAGCTGGGCGTACACCACCGGTGGTTCATCCTCAATGTGAACAATGCGGGCCAGGTCGCCGGCGGCAAGCGCGGTCAGCGGCTGGCCGCCGTGCGGCACAAATTCACCGCTGGCCATGGGGATGGGGTCGCCGTGGGGGTCATGGG
>RFJF01000282.1 GCA_003695455.1 Chloroflexota bacterium | reverse complement strand
GGGTACGCCGGCACGGCCCTCAGCAGTTACTTTGCCGAAGAAAATAACCAGTACCAGCGGGCAATCAGTGGGCTGGAGGCGCTGGCCCAACAGTGGAACTTTGAGCTGGTTCCCATCCGCCACGGGCTGACCGACGTGGACATGGCTGAGCAGGCCGCCCGCCAACTGGCCGACCGCGAGATTGACTTTCTGCTGCTGCAAAATGCCACCTGCGGGCTGGGCGAGCAGGTGCTCTCGCTGTCCAAAGCGGCGCCCCGGTTGGGGCTGTGGGCCACCCCGGACCCCAAACAGGAGGGCGACATCCAGCTTCACTCGCTGGTGTCCATGAACCACTACGCCTCAATTCTCAAGCGGTATTTGCGCGGGCAGGAAACGCCGTACAAGTGGTTTTACGGCCACGTTGAAGAGGCCGCTTTTCAGCGGCGGTTGGGCATCACCATCCGGGCGCTGACCGCCGTCAAAAATATGGCGCGCTCAAAAATCGGCTGGATTGGCGGTATTTCGCCCGGCTTTTACAATATGATGTTCGATGAGCGCAAGCTGTACGCCCGCTTTGGCACGCGGGTCATTCCCCACGAACTGGCCGAGGTGATTGCGCTGGCCGAGCGCATTCCGGAAGCCGAGGCCATAGCCGCCGCAAACGACATCCGGGCCGGCGCGGCCGAAATTCTGGTGGCCGATGCCGCGCTCATCAAAGGCGCGCGGGTCTACCTGGCGCTGAAAGAGATGGCCGCGCGCCACGGCTACGCCGCGCTGGCTGTGGAGTGCTGGCCCAAATTTCAGGACCAGTACCAGTTTGCGCCCTGCATGTCCTACAGTTGGCTCGGCTCCGAGGATGGACTGGCTGTGTCCTGCGAAGGGGACGTGCTGGGGGCGATGAGTATGCTGCTGCTCAACTACCTGAGCGGCAAAAAAGGCTCGGCTACGCTGCTGGATATGACCGCCATTGACGAAGCGGCCAACACCATGTTGATGTGGCACTGCGGGGTCAGCCCGCGCCATTTTGCCAACGCCGACGGCATCAAGTGGGTCAACCACGCCACGCTGGGCCGCAAGTCTGACATCACCTACGGCGTGGCCGGCGACCAGGTGTTTGGCGCGCAGGAGACCACCATCACCTACATTGGCGATGACGCGGACCAACTGCTGGTGCTCCATTCGGAAATCATTGAGCGGGACGTGAAGGGGTTCGACGGCACGCGCGGCTGGTTCAGCCAGTTCAAACTCAACGGCGAGCCGATTGAATTGTGGGATTTGATAAACACGCTGCTGGTGCGCGGGCAGGAACATCACTACGCAGTGGGGCAGGGCAACATGTCCGCCGAACTGCTGGAAATTGCCGCCTGGCTCAAAATGCGGCAGGTAGAAAAAGTGCCGTATCGGGATTATTTGCAGCGTGAAGGGGTGAATGTCTGAAATTTCCGACCTTTGGGCAAAACTTTCAACCATTTCTGCATCGAAAAAAGGGGGGTGAAAACAAAACAGAACACATCGTAGAATCGTGGTCAAAACTAATTTCAATGAAGAATACGGAGGAGCTCGAATGAAAAAAACAGCAATCTATTTTCTCAATGCAGTACTGCTGACCGCGTTACTGGTCACGCTGGCGCCGGGCCACGCCTCGGCACAGGGAAATATGACGTGCGATCAGGACGTGGTGGTGCAGGCCGATGACTGGCTCTCTAAAATTGCCGAGAAAGTTTTCGGTGATGTGTTTGCTTATCCGGCGATTGTAGAAGCTACCAATGCCGCCGCTGCCGGTGATGACAGCTACGCCACCATTGACAACCCGGACCTGATTGAACCGGGCTGGAAGTTGTGCGTCCCGGCTGCCGGCGAGGCCGCAACCATTGTCAGCGAAGCGGCTATGGCCTCTTCTGAACAACTGGCCGCGCTGGGGTTCAACAGTTGGGATGACGTGCTGGCTGCCGCCGACGGCACCACCGTCAACTGGTTCATGTGGGGCGGCTCTGACACCATCAACGCCAATGTAGACAAAGACATCGGCGACGTGGTCAAGGAAAAATACAACATCACCCTGAACCGTGTGCCGGTTGAAGATACGGCGTCGGTGGTCAACAAAGTGCTGGATGAATCGGCGGCGGGCGTGACCGAGGGCGGCAGCGTGGATATGATCTGGATTAACGGCGAAAATTTCAAAACGCTGGCCAAAGCCGGCCTGCTGTACGGCCCGTTTGCGCAGGCGCTGCCCAATTCAAAATACGTCAACTGGGATGACCCGGCGCTGGCTTTTGACTTCGGCTACCCGGTAGACGGTTACGAATCTCCGTGGGGACACGCCCAGTTTGTGATGGAGTTTGACACCGCGCAGGTTGGCGATACGGCACCGGCCACGTTTGAGGATTTGGCGGCGTGGATTCACGCCAACCCCGGCAAATTCACCTATCCTGCCATTCCGGATTTCACCGGC
>RFJF01000281.1 GCA_003695455.1 Chloroflexota bacterium | reverse complement strand
GAATCATAATCCCCAGCGCCAGATACAGCCCCAGCAGGGTGTTACCGGGGAATTTGTACTCGGACAGGGCGTAGGCGGCCATAGCGCCGGTAAAGACAATCAAAATCAGGGAAAAGACGGTAACCACCAGGCTGTTGACAAAGTAGTACTGAAAATTAGAGCGCTCAAAGACGGTGTAGTACCCTTCCAGGCTGAAGGTATCGGGCAGAGGCGGCAGCCACGGCGCTTTAAAAATGGCCTTGCGGGTTTTGAGGCTGTTCATAATAATCAGCACAATGGGGAACAGCGCAATCAGGGTGTAGCCAAACAGCACCACCTGCGGCACGACAAATTCGTTGATTTTGTACCAGAGTCCGGTTTTTTTCTTCATGATTCCAAATCCTTCTGTCCGTGTCCGCTAAATTTCGTAGGTGGTCATTCGGCGCTGCCAGCCGTACAGGTAAATCAGCACACCCAGCAAAATAATCAGAAACATCATTGCGGCGATGGTAGCGCCCATGGTGGGGTTGCCCAGTTGAAGCTGGAAGCCAAAAAAGGTGCGGTAAAAGAACGTCCCCATAATATCGGTGGAGAAGTTGGGGCCGGCCAGCGCGCCCTGGGTGGTGTAAATCAGGTCAAAGGCGTTGAAGTTGCCCACGTAGGTCAGAATGGTCACAATGCCGACGGTGGGTAGAATCAGCGGGAATTTGATTTTCCAGAAAACCGACCAACTGGTAGCGCCGTCTACCGTGGCCGCTTCAATCAGTTCATCGGGGATGCCCAACAGGGCGGCGTAAAAGAGCATCATTGGAATGCCAATGAACTGCCAGACCGAAATGAGCGCCAGCGCAATCAGCGCCGGGCCTTCCAGCCCCAGCCACGGCTTGAAGAACTGCTCGATGCCCACAATTTTCATCATCCCCTCGGCCACGCCCCACAGCGGGCTGAGAATCAACTGCCACACAAAGCCCACAATCACCACCGACAGCATCGTCGGTAGAAAGAGCGCGGTGCGGTATGTGCCGCGCCCCGGCACAACCCGGCGGCTGAGTAGGGCCGCCAGCAGCAAGCCGACGGGATTTTGCACAAACATGTGCACCAGAAAGAAGATAAAATTATTGCGTAACGCGCCCCAAAATCTTTCGGACCAGAGTTCATCGGTGAGCAGGGTCACGTAATTTTGCAGCCCTACAAACATCTCTGTGCCCTGCTCGTTGGGGGCAAACATACTCAGCCGCAGCGAGTCGATGAGCGGGTAAATCATAAACAGGGTGTACAACAGCGTGGCGGGGGCCAGAAAAACCAGAATGTGGGTGGGAAAGGGTTTGCGCTTGCGTTTTGGGGCGGGCATTTGCTGCATGGTCTCCTCCTTTGAACACAGGATTCAGGAGTCAGGAGTCGAGAGTCTGGAATCAGGAGGTGGCAACTCTACGACTCTGGCCTGAAAACTAACTACCCTACACTTTGAGTAACGGGTTAAATTTATCCACAGATTCACACAGATGAACACAGATAAAAGCAAAAATCATTAAAAATCCGTGAAAATCTGTGTTCATCTGTGGACTGGTTTAAAATTGCAGGATGACCAGGTCTGAAAACACCCCTCCCCAACCCTCCCCCGGTTTCGGGGGAGGGCGCCGCCGCAAGCGGCGGGCGGGGGTATTTCTACCTGCTTGCTATTTACGGCTTATTTAGGCCAGGAGTCATCAATTTCCTTGAGAACGGTGTCCAGGTCGGCTGCGCCGCTCACGTAGTCGGTCATGCCTTTCCAGAACGAGCCGGCGCCAACTTCACCGGGCATCAGGTCAGAGGCATCAAAGCGGAAGGTAGTGGCCTCTTCCAGCAGGGCGCCGATTTTGCGTTCGGTTTCCTGGCCGTACATTTCCGGGGTAGCCGTTTGCTGGGCAGCCATCGCACCGCCCTGTTCCAGGAAGCCGGAGACGGATTCCGGGGTGGTGAGGTACTCCATCGCCGCCCGAACTTCCGGCCGGTCGTTGAACATGGCCGCTTCATCGCCGGCTACCAGCCAGGGGTTGCCGTAGGCCGGGTCTTTGGGCGGGAAGTAGAAGAAGTCGTATTCTTTGCCTTCGGTCAGCCCTTCGGGGAAGAAGCCGGTAATCCAGTTGGCCTGGCGGTGCATCCAGCACTTGGGCGGGTCGTCAAACATGCCTACCGGCGAATCACCAATGAAGGTGGTTACAATTGAATCCCGGCCGCCGTACACGTAATCATCGTTCAGCCAGATTTCGCTCCAGGTTTCGATGGCGCCTTTGACTTCCGGCGAGGAGAAGGGCAGTTCGCCGGCTACCCAGGCATCGTACACTTCCGGCGGCTGGGTGCGCAGCAGGGTTTCTTCGGTCCAGTCGGTGGCAACCCAGCCGGTGGCCGCGCCGCTTTCAAGGCCGATGCACCAGGCGGTGTCGCCGTCGTCGGCAATCTGCTGGGTGAGGGCCATCAGTTCATCCCAGGTTTG
>RFJF01000280.1 GCA_003695455.1 Chloroflexota bacterium | reverse complement strand
GTAGTAGGCCGGGTAGGTGAATTTGACCCAGCCGTTGACGCTGTCCTCTACCGGCCCGGTAAAGATTTCACCGTCCGGAAAGTTGGCCGTGCCGCAGGCGTTCAAAAACGTTCGCCCGTCAATTGAGAGGTGCAGGTCAATATTTTTGCCGCGCACGTGAATATTTTTTTTGCCGGCCAGATAATCTACCAGCCGCTGCTGTTCCTGCTCCACAGCCCGCCACGCCGCCACCGGGTCATCCAATTGCACTTTGCAGGCGTTGAACACAAAATCGGCGTACCGGCTGAGCGACATCCCGGCGGCCTGCGCGTACCCCTGTGTGGGAAACTGGGTGGTGCAGCGCCGCAGTTCGCCGCTGCCTTCGCGCTGCATCTGCACGTTAATCAGCGCAAAGGCCGCCTTTGAGCGCGCCTGCTGGAGTTCGGCGGGGTAGCCGGACAGCGCCCGCGGATTCTCCGAGGCTTCAATCCGCACCAGCGCGTCGCAGGTGTCGTACATCAACTGGAGCATGGGGTTGGGCGCGGCCAGCAGTTCTGTGTTGTCTGTGGCTTCAATTGCCAGCACGTCTTCGTCATGGGCGTGAATGTACATAAACGCCTGAGCGCCGGCAGCCAGCGCGGCCTGGTACACGGCCTGCGCCAGCGGTTCGCCGGCGGGGCTGGTGCTGCGCACCAGTACGCGCTCGCCGGGCTGCACCGCCAGCGAGTAGTTGGCAATCACCTCGCCCATTTTTTTGATTCTGGAATCCATTGGCACATCATCCTTTCAGAAAAATACAGGACTTACGCAGTTGAACAAAAACAAACACGAATGCCACTAATGAACGAATAGCACAAATAAAATATTTAAAAATTCGTTTATTTGTGTCATTCGTGATTAAAACGGTTAAACCTGGTTTTGAACTTGCGTGCCTTCTAAAAAATTTAACCCGACCAGTGTAGCACATGTTGACCGGCCCGGCAACGGGCGGTGGCAAAGACATCCCCCGGAATTTTGGTTTGATACGTTTCGGTTTTATAATTTCTGGCACAGGAACGGATAATGACCTCAAAAACTGCCATCGCGCCCGCCGACGCGTACATTCTGGTTGTGGAAGACAATCTGCAAAATATGCTCCTGCTCAGCCGCCTGCTGGACCACATCGGCGTTAAACGGTACGAGTGGAAGGCGTCCGGCTGGGAAATGTTCGACGTGATTGCCGAATTGCCCCGCGTGGATTTGATTTTGCTGGATTTGCATCTGCCGCAGGAGGACGGATTTGCCCTGCTGGAAAAAATCCGGGCCGATGCGCGACTGTCCGGCACGCGGGTGGTCGCCGTCACCGCCGATGTTCACCCGGACACCATTCAGCGGGCGCGCGCCGCCGGTTTCGATGGTTTTTTGGGCAAGCCCATCAGCCCCCGCCACTTCAGCCGCCAACTTGTTGATATTTTACAGGGCGAGCCGGTTTGGAATGTGGGGCAAAACAAAATCTGATGCAGCAGCCCGTTGTAACCCTCAGAGGCGTGGTTGAGCGCCTGACCTACACAAATCCCCAAAATGGCTACACCGTGGCCCGCTTCAGGGCCGATAAACGGTACGACCTGGTGACCGTGGTCGGCGCGCTGGCCGAGGTTCACCCCGGCGCGCGGCTCAAACTGGAAGGCCGCTGGAAAACCCACCCCAAATACGGCGAGCAGTTCGAGCTGATTCGCTACGTGGAAGAAGTACCGGCCACGGTAGAGGGCATCAAACGGTATTTGGGCAGCGGGCTGATTAAAGGGGTGGGGCCGGTCACAGCCCGGCGCATCGCCGAGAAATTTGGCACCTACACGCTGGATGTGATTGAAAACGACATCCAGCGCCTGCACGAAGTGGAGGGCATCGGGGCCAAACGGGTGGATATGATTGCCCGCGCCTGGGAAGCGCAGAAAAAAATCAAGGAAATTATGCTGTTTCTGCAAACGCATCAGGTCAGCACCCGGCTGGCGGTGAAAATTTACAAAACCTACGGCGATAAATCCATTGCCGTGGTCAAAGAGAACCCCTACCGGCTGGCCCGCGATATTTTTGGCATCGGTTTTTTGACCGCCGACCAGATTGCGCAGAACATCGGCATGGCCCCGGATGCGCCGCAGCGTATTGCCGCCGGTATTGAGTACACCCTCAACCAACTGGCCGAGCAGGGCCACGTGTACGCCCCCCGCGATCACCTGATTGACGCCGCCGTGCAAATTCTGGCCGTGACGCCGGAACAGGTTGATGCCCAGATTGACCTGCTGGCGCAGGAGGAACGGGTGAAAATTGAGGATTTTTCGTTTGCTCCCCCCGCCGCCGAATCGGAAAACCCCGCCGAGGCGGTTTACCTGACTCCCTTCTACTTTGCCGAAGTGGGCGTGGCCCGCCGCGTGCGGGATTTGCTCAACGCCGACCAGAGCCGGCTGGCTGTGTTTGCCGGTGTCAACTGGGCAGCGGTGTTTGAGTGGCTGGCGGCCAAAATGGACGGCATTACCCTGGCCGAGCGGCAGCAGCAGGCGGTGCAAATGGCGCTGACCCACAAAGTCAGCATTCTGACCGGCGGGCCGGGCACGGGCAAAACCAGCACCGTACGCTCGATTTTGCGGCTGCTGCGCAGCAAAGGGCGGCAGGCGTTGCTGGCTGCGCCCACGGGTCGGGCCGCCAAACGGCTGGCCGAAAGCACCGGCCACGAAGCCAAAACCATCCACCGTTTGCTTGAGGTCAGCCCCAGCGAAGGCTTTAAATTTCAGCGCAATCAGGACAACCCGCTGGAGTGCGATTTGCTCATTTTGGATGAGTGCTCGATGATTGACCTGATTTTGATGAACAACGTGTTCAAGGCGGTGCATCCCGCCGGGCATCTGCTGCTGGTGGGTGATGCCGACCAGTTGCCCAGCGTGGGTGCGGGCAACGTTCTGCGCGATTTGATTGCCAGCGGCGTTGTGCCGGTAACCACGCTGGATGTGATATTTCGGCAGGCGGCAGATAGCACCATCATCACCAACGCCCATCGCATCAATCGCGGCCAGATGCCCGTTTTTCCGGCGCAGTAGATTCCCCCGCAGGTACACGTTTCCCCCATTTGAAAAATTTGCTTGACAAATCGAACTGAATGTTGTATTATACCATCAGGTTAATTAACTAATAAGTTAAATAATGCAATTTCAGAACCATGAACGGCGATAACGATAAACTCAGCCAAACTTTTGCGGCGTTGGCAAACTCAACCCGGCGGGCGATTTTGGCGCGGTTGGTAGAAGGGGAAGCAACCGTCAACGAACTTGCCGAACCGTTTAATATGAGTTTGCCGGCCATTTCCAAACACATCAAAGTGCTGGAACGGGCAGGGCTAATCACCCGGGGGCAAAAAGCGCAGTACCGGCCCTGCACCATCAACGTAACGCCCCTGAGAGAAATTTCCCGGTGGACAGAGCAGTACCGCCCTATTTGGGAGGCGCGTTTTGATCGCATGGATGAGTATATCAGCCAAATTAGCAGCAAGGAGAGTGACAATGAGTGATGGCACCACAGCCAAAGATGCAGTTGTAATTGAACGGAGTTTTGACGCGCCGGTGGGTCTGGTCTGGCAAATGTGGACAAACCCGGAACATTTTAAAAAATGGTACGGCCCGCACGGTTTCACTGTGCCCGTTGCCCAAATGGATGTGCGCGTGGGCGGCAAGCGTCTGGTTTGTATGGAAATGCAAACACCGGACGGCAGTATGAAAATGTGGACCACGGGCGAATACACTGAAATTGTCCCGAACGAGCGTCTTGTTTACACCGACAGCCCTGCCGATGAAAACGGCAATGTGGTTTCGCCCTCTGTGTACGGCATGCCCGAGGGTTTCCCCGCGACGACAGAAGTTACCGTTGTGTTGGAAGAGCTTGGCGGACGCACAAAAATGGTGATGACCCACGCCGGCATGCCGGCAGACTCCGGCGCGGGCGGCGGTTGGGAACAGTCCTTTGCCAAAATGGCAGACCACATCAAAGCTGTCCTCAACAGCTAATTTTTCTCATTTTGCAGATAAAAGAAAAAAATGGAGCGCGGATTTGTCCGCGCTCCATTTTTTGTGCCGGGTTGGTGGGTTGGTTACTGGTTGACGTATTTAAAGACCCACGTGTTCCACGCCTGGCCCGGCGGCGACAGGTCGTAATCTACCGGCTGGCAGGATTCGCAGATGGTGTGCGAGAAGCGCGCTTCTTTGAATACGCCGCTGCTGTCGGGGTAGAGGTTAAGCGGCACATTCTCAAAGATGGTCGGCACACAATCCAGGCCGGCTTGCGTGCAGGCGTCGTTGCGCCGGCCCCAGCGGGTGGAAAAGGCAGAGTACTCGGTTCGGCCATCATGGTTGGTATCCAGCCGGGCGCCGTTGTGAAATTCCGGAACGGGCAGGGTGTAACCAATCCAGGCGGTCATTTTAGACTGGTTGAAATGGCAGTTGGAATCGCCGGGCTGGCAGAAGGTGTGCCACTGGTTCGGATTATCGGGATTGATGTTGCCCAGCGGGTCAAACGAGCGCAACTGCCAGCGGGTATCTACCGCGCCGTGCGCCCACCATTCGGCCAGCGGTTTGGCAGAGGGATACGGCGGCGCCGGGTTGAGAATGGGATGGCAGCGAATTTCGTCGCGGGCTTCGGGGCGTTCGATGGGCCGGAAAAGCGTGTCGGCGGGCAGGCTGATGAAGTTGGCGGGCACGTTGTGCAGGCAAGAAACCTGGTCGGTGGTGAAGAGACGACCGTAGTCGGCCCAGCCGCCGCGCCGGATAATCCCGCACGAAGCCGGGTCGTTGGCGTCGGCGCAGACACGGGCCTCAAAACTGAAGGAGTGGTAGCGGGTTACCGCGCCGTGAGCGCCAAAAATGCCGTGGTACTGCAAGCGGAAATCGGTGGTGCAGTTGCCTTTGGGGCAGGGCTGGTTGCGCCGGACCACCCAGCCGTAGCCTTCGTGTTTGAGGTCGTTTTCCATTTGACCGGCAGCCACAAATTCATCGTTGGGCTGGTCTGCGGTGGTGGCTTTGAAAGTTTGCCACGGATAGGATACCGATTGGCCGGGCGCGCCAAACCACGCACCGGGTTCGCCAAAAATGTCGTTGACAAAATTGGGGTCGTCGCCGTGCTGGTGGTCGTAGTGACATTTATTAACCGGGTCAACCAGCAGGTGCCACTGAGTGCGGTTGTGTTCGGCTTCGGTGCAGGGGCGGTCATACTCGCCGTTGTCAATGCCGGTTTTGATGCCGTTGAGCACAGTCAGGTCAATGCCCACTTCCAGCCCCTGCTCGGTGGGCAGGGGCGGCAGAACCACCGGCGGGTCGGTGGAGGGGGGCGGCGTGGGG
>RFJF01000279.1 GCA_003695455.1 Chloroflexota bacterium | reverse complement strand
TTCCGTTTCAAGCAGTTGGGCAAAACCCATAATCACGCCCAGCGGGTTCTTCAAATCGTGCGATACGGTTTCTACAAACTGGGTTTTCATGGCGTCCAGTTCTTTCAGGTAGGTAATGTCATCCAGAGCCACCACCGCGCCCAACTTGTTTACCTGATTGACCGATACGTTGAACACCCGGTTATCCGGCCAAACCAGCTCAGTGTGGTCATTGCCGTTGGATTGGGCCAGCGCATCGAGCGCCGCCCGCAGCCGGTCGCCGCCGCTGATTTCATCCAGCGGGCTGTTTTCCCGCACCTCCGGCAGGCACTCGCGGGCCGATGTGTTGGCAAAGGCCACCGTGTTTTGGTCGTCAACCACCAGCACCGGAATGGGCATGGCGTTAATCAGCGCAAACAGCGATTCCCGCTCGCGGCTGACCTGGGTGAAGAGGCGGGCGTTTTCCAGCGCCACCGCCGCCTGCCCGGCAATGCCTTCGGCCAGCGCCATATGCGATTCATCAAAAAAGCCAATCTGCTGGTGATGCAGCGCCAGCAGCCCGTTCACCCGGCCACGGTACAGCAGCGGCACCACCAACGCCGAACCGGTAATCTCCTCGTCATCCGGCAGCCGAACCCAGCGCTCGTCTGCGCCGGTGTCGGCGGCCAGCGCGCCGCAGCGATGCCGGTACACCCAGCCGGCCAGCCCTTCGGCCATCACCGTGTTCACGGCATGGCGGCTCATTTCCGGCGATTGATCCGGGCGGGCCAGAATGTGACGCGTCACACAGCCGGTTTCATCCAGCAAAAAAAGACTCCCCTTTGAAGCCGATGCGGCTTCTACGGTGAGCCGTAACACGTTCCCCAGCACCTCCGTCAAATCCAGCGACGAGTTGAGCTGCCGGGTTACATTGTAAATAGTCTCTGCCGATGTCGAATAATCGAGCATGCTGCCCATCCTGTGTATTTGAATTCACAGACTTTTAATTATTTTATCAAAATTCAGAGCCAGGCTCAATAGCCGTAAAGTGTCACAATCAACATGCCGATTTCAGCAGCTGCCGGCTTGATGGTATACTTTTTGGCACGCTTACCCATCAAACTGTACTACGCAAAAACCCAACCCATGCAAAATTCAACCCGCGAGTGGAAAAAAATTATCTGGCGCGAATGGCGCTACTGCCACGATATTGATTACGAGGAACGGCTGTTCAAACTGGTGGGCAGCGACCCGCCGGGGTGGGGCAGCCGGGTTACGCTGATTTTTTTGAACGCGGTAGCCGGCGCGGCGCTGGCTGTGGTAGCGGGCTTTGTGCTCACTACCAACTGGGTTGTGCTGGGGAATGTTTTGTGGGCCGGGGCGCTGGTGGGCGCGTTCAGCGGCGTGCTGGCGGGGCGGCATCTGACGTGGGAAAAGTGGCTCACCCGCCTGCAATCAAACTCGCCGACGGGCAGTTTTGCCCAGCTTGTAGCGGCTACGGTTGTACTGGCGCTGGTGGGGAATGATTTTTGG
>RFJF01000278.1 GCA_003695455.1 Chloroflexota bacterium | reverse complement strand
GGGTACGGGGGTGGCGGTAGCCTCCGGGGTGTTGGTTGCCAGCGATACCTGAGACTGGGCGGCCTCCGGGGGGGGTTCTGCCGTGGGGGCTTCCTCGCTGCCGCCGCAGGCCGGCAGTCCTATCACCAACATAATTGCAAATATTGCTGCTAACCAGTTTTTTGTGTTGCGATGCGTACACATTGTGGCCTCCCTTGAAAATGGTGAATTGTAAATTGTGGCGTGGTTCACAAATCCCGGAGAACAGCTTTACAACGACCTGCCTTGTTGACTCCGTATGCGGGACGTGTTGCGTGTTCCGTGTGTCGTGGCCCGCAATACGCAACACGCAGGCCGCAGAAAATGGTCGGATTTTGTAAAGATGACACAGTGTGCAAATGAACCACGCCCAGTTTGTTAAATGGATCCGTGGTGTCACCGGTTTGTTTAAGTTTTCTGTGGAAACCTCCTTACCAGGCGTCCTGGTTGCCCATAAAACGAATTAAGCCCCAAATTGCGCCGCCAACTGTGCCAATAATAGGTGCGGCCAGGCTAACCAATGACTGAAAGGCAACGCCCATAACGGGCTCTTCTTGATAGATATAAACCCCAACACATAACCCCAGAAGTAGCCCAACGGCGCCCATCACCAGCCACCCCTTAAATATGCCGGTCACAACGGCGGCCAAAACTGGCAACATAGGAACCTTTATAGATTCGGCATTGTTGAGAACGCGCCAGGCAGTGTTTATTATTGCGCCGCCGATACCCCCAATAACAAAACCAATCAGGCCACCCACCCCGCCAAGTAAAGCCGCATAATAGACAAATGTGGATAATTCAAAGGTTTCACCTTGCTGGATGGTTAGCAAGCCGGCTAATTCCAGCCCACCCAAATTACCGCATAATAACAGAATTACCGCGCTGGCTACGGCAAACGATACGTATGCCCGTTTTTTCATTTTTGCTTGCCAATCTCCCTTGAAAATAGGCGATTCAGCGAATGGCGATTCAGCGAATGGCAAATGAACTCTATTTTCATTCTCGTTGCCGTCCCGCCAGGGATTGTCCATCTCCTCTTTAAAACAGGATTCAGGAGCCGGGGGTCAGGAATCAGAGAGGGCCTCAGGCGTGTCACCCTGAGCGCAGCAAAGGGGTTCCCGAACGACGAGTGACGAGGGTTGATTCTTGTTTTCATTTTGTTGCAAGAATAAAATTTGCATCATTTCATGGTCAAAAAGGTGAGAATAAAGTAAAGGATAGAAGCCACTGCTAAAACAGTGATGCAACCAGCCGCGCCAATTAACGCGCCGACTACCCCGCCGGTAATTTCCCGGGATTTTTTCCGGCCGGCCGGTTGGTCCGGCAAAGCCGCCGAGTCGTCTGTCCGCCGGCGCAGTTTGCGGCCCACCAGTCCGCCCGCTATGCCTGTAATCATTGCCCAGAAGCCCGGGTTAAGCACGGGAGACCGCCAGTCAAAGAATACGGCCGAGCTGCATACATATAAGATGATGCCCGATGCAATACCCACGCCAACGCCGGTCAGCGCATCCAGTAACAGGGCCAGCCACAGGCCAATGATGATGACCGGCAGAATACAATGACCGCCATGTTCTAAAAAGGTTAATAATGCGGCTATAACGCCGGTGGAAGCCGACGGCGGCACCTGGGCCGGGTTGATAATCTTGATGCCTTCGTAGGTTCCTATCCACAAATTCCCGGCATCATCCGGGGCCATAACCGTAATACACCGGTCGGGCAGCGTAGGGTCGGCGTAATCCTGCCAGGTTTCTTTGGATAAAACACGAATTGGGTTTACACAGGCATAATTTCGGGGTGGAACAAGCCAGACCTGCCCCAGCGAATCAAAGATAATATTGCCTACTTCTTCTTTGGGGTTGTACAGATAAAATTCCCCGCTACCGGCATCCAAAATGTTTAGCCCCTGCTCCATACCCACCCAGACTTTATTTTGGTTGTCAAAGGCAATAACATTGGTTCCCCAAAACCTGTTGCCGGCCTGATTGGTGTAGGTTTTCCAGCTTTTGCCGTCAAAAACATTTATGCCTTTAGTTGTGGCAATCCAGGCCCGGTTGCGGTCATCAATGGCTATCTTTTTAACCCAGTTATCGGCCAGACCGGAATTATCCGGGGTGTAGGTGAGCCAGGTTTCGCCATCAAACACGTTTAGTCCTTTTTTGGTGGCAATCCAGGCTCTGTTTTGGTGGTCAAAGGCAATGTCAAAAACCTGATTATGGGCCAGCCCGGAGTTTTCGGTAGTGTAGGTGGCCCAACTTTGACCGTTGAATACGCTGAGACCGTTTGCCCTATATTCAAGGTAATAAAGCCAAACCCGGTCTTGCGGGTCCAGAGCCATCCCGACGCCAATTTCATTATGGGCCAGGCCGGAGTTTTTAGTGGTGTAGGTGGTCCACTGTTGGCCGTCAAATACGCTCAGGCCATTGTTGGTAGCTGCCCAAATTTGGCCCTTTGAATCGATGAGTAGTTTGTGTACAATGCTGCCGGCCAGGCCGGAGTTTTTAGTGGTGTAGGTGGTCCACTGTTGGCCGTCAAAAACACTGACTCCATTTTTTTGAGTGGCAACCCAGGCCCGGTGTTGGGCGTCAAAGACAATGTCTTTTATGTGGGTTCTGCGTAGATAAATTGTACCCTGGTTCGCCAGAAACCATTGTAGGGTTAAGGTCAACAAAACAGCCGGGATGATGAGCAGAGGTATAGCCCATAACAGAATTTTTCTTGCATTCATACAGCCGCCTTTTTACCTGCTATTAGTTGGGTTTGTTTAGTATAGCTTTGAGTATCAACGGGTTACCTACCCGGTCACTGCGAATCTGGTCCCACGGCATTTGTTTATCTTTTTGCAGAATAATGACGTTATTGCGCCCGTCGAGTTTTATGTCGGCTACCTGCGGCCAGGGCAATGTCTTTTTGTCTGAGTGGACACCTTCCAGGCTGAGGCTGAGCTGCGGGCCAAACTGCACCTTCTGGCCGGATTGGTAGGCTTTGAGGGTCTGGGGTAGCAAATGTTTGGCAACTTCGGTTTGAATAAGTTGGCCCAACCGGCTCACATATTCAAGCCCCCCAATTTCTGCCTGTTGGCCGTCATTGCGGCGTACCGTAATCATCCAGTTGATAATCCGGCTCTGGTTTTTGTAATATCTGGGAGTCACATAAACCTCTGTTATCGCATCCCATCTGAATACCAGCTTGCTTCGCCAATCGGCGTAGACAAAACCATTGGTAAACAGCTCTACTTTGCGGCTTATATGATAGTAGAAAAGCGCGCCAAGCACGGCGGCAGCCAGCAGCGCAAACAGGCCCACAGTCAGGCCAATGATGACCCTGTCGCGCCTGAAACTGTCGCTCAAAACAGTGTTGTGGCTCAAATAATTGCTGGCGGCCGACCAGAGCATAAGCAGGCTGACAAGCAGGCTGATGCAGGAAGCGCCCAACAAAATTCTGCCGGGCAGGGCTTTGGGCCGATATGTGGCCCGGTGCAGGCCAAGTTGATTTGCTGTAAGCGGTACTGTTTGAGCCATCTTTTTCTCCTTTGGCTAAAATTGAGGTGTTGTTTGTCTGCTACGGTTCAATTACCCACACCCCAACTTCTTCCGGTTGAACACCGGCGACAATCATGCGGTCATTGCCGGCAAAGGCAATCTCCAGAGGGGGATGACTGTTGTACCGGGTCAGATGGGTTTTTTCCTGCCCGCCGGGTACTTTCCACACCCGAACAATGTTGTCATCGGCGGAAGAGGCCAACAGTTGGCTGTTGGGCGAGAAGGCCAGCCGCGAAACGGCGTCTCCGTGAACAGGCAGATTTTGCAGCTTTTGACCGGTGGCTACATCCCAGTTAGTAACGGTCCACGTTTTGGTCCGGTAGTTGCCGCCGGCAACTGCCAGCATCTTTTCATCGGGAGAAAAGGCCATGGCCGTGACATTTCCGTCCAGAGTGTGGCGCAGTGCGCCGCCGTCTACCTCCCAAATATTGATTTGATTACCACCAACCGGGGCAGCCAGAAACGTGCCGCCGGGCGAAAAGACGGGTTCGCCTGCCCAGGCCTGAAGCGGAAGCTGGCGCCGGTGTGTTGCCTGGTGCACGTCCCAAATATCCATGGCTTGCTCAATACCCACGGCCAGCAGCCGGCCATCGGGTGAAAAACGGCCCGCCGCAAACACCTGTCCGTGATTGTCTGAAACAAGCACCCGGTCCAAAACCTTGACGGCCTCTTCTCCGGCGGCTGCCGGTTCCCAGAGTTGGACATCAAATTTTATGTTGGTATCCTGACGGAAATAACCGCGTGGCGTGGGCGAGGTGAGCAAAAAGACAAACTGCCCGTCCGGCGAGATAGCCTGGTCCCAAATGTTGGCGTCTTTATCAGTGGGCAACTGCCCTGCAACCGCGCCCTGTTCAATATCCCATAAAATGATTGAGTCTCGTTCTTTGATAAAGAGGTGATTACTGCTTTGAGAAAAGTACACCGCTACATTAGCCCAGTCATCTACGGGCAACGTCTGGGTCAGTTGCATGGTTTCCGTATCCCACAGTTTCACTTGCCAGTAACGCATTGAACGCGTCAGCAGCCGCCGCCCGTCGGGGGAAATGGTAACTTCCTGCGCTTTCCACTGGGGCAGTGAATAGGATGATGCGAGCAGCGGGTTGTAGTAGGGGAAAATAACGGCTGCAACGTAGAGGCAGGCTGCGGCAACGGGAATGTTAGCCAGCGCCAGCGCTCCCAGCGCGCGTTTCAGGTTGTTGTTCCACAACAGTGCCAGGGTGTTGGCACTGCCCACGCTCATAATCAGGCCGGAAATCAGGCCAAAAGACAGGCCCTCGGATAGGCGCCAGTGGTACAGCCGGGGGGCGGCGGTCAGGCCGGCATAGGCTCCGGCCAGTCCCAGGCTAAGGCTCCATACCAGCACGCTGGCCGGAATCCACCAGCCGGCTCGCGGGAAATTTCGCCTCAAAATCAGCCATTGTCCCGTTCCGGCCAGCAACCCGCCCACAGCGCCACCCCAAAAGTTGTCTCCGTTGAACACCCAAATAACAAATATTCCCAGTACTCCCAGCACGGTAGGCAGACCCCACAAAAACCAGCCGGACGCGCGCCGGAACCGCAGCACCACCGTTTGACCGGCTCCGGCCAAACATGCCCAAATCAACCACATAACATAGACAATTAAAGCGTAAACAAATACCACGAAAGATTCGGCGGGGGGTTGATTGGATGAAGTGTACAACCAAAAGGAAATCATCCACCCGATGAACCAACCGGCAAAGGTGGCGCAGCCCCAGGCAAACCAGAAACCCAGTGTGGACGAAAGGAGTTTTTTCATTATTGATTTGTCTCGGCTTTCAATTCCAAAATTAACGCCTCAATTTCATTCCGGTTTGAGACATTGGGGGCAAGCTCAAGATAGGTTTCCAAATCGGATACGGCTTCGTTGAAATGGCCGGCAGCGCGGTGGGCCAACCCCCGATCCAGATAGGCAAACACATCGGTGGGGTCAAGTTCAATGGCCCGGTTGTAGTCGGCAATTGCCGGTTCATTCTTTTCCAGGTTGGTGTAGGCCAGGCCCCGGTTGTGGTAGGCAACGGCAAAGGTGGGGTCAAGTTCAACGGCCCGGCTAAAATCGGCGGCGGCCTGTTCGTAATTGCCAAGTTTAAAGTAAGAATCACCCCGGCCATTGTAGTTGTTGGTGTTGTCAGGGCTAAGCTCAATTGCGTGGCTGTAGCTATCAACAGCCTGCGAATAATTGCCTATGGCGGCATAGGTTAACCCCTGATTTTGGTAAGCCAGTACATAGTTGGGGTCAAGTTCAACGGTCCGGGCAAAGTCGGCAAGAGCCTGCTCATAATTTTCATGCAGGTAATAAATCCACCCCCGATTGTTGTAGGCATTGGGGTAGTTGGTGGGGTCCAGTTCGATGGTTCGGCTAAAATCGGCGGCGGCCTGTTTGTCATCCCCAAGTATTAACAAGGTCAACCCGCGATTGTTGAAAGCCTCGGCGTAATCGGGATCAAGCTCACTGGCCCGGTTAAAATCGTCAAGGGCCTGTTCGTATTTTTTCAGTTTGTAATAGGCCAGGCCCCGATTGTTGTACGGCCAACTGAGGGGATCGTGCTTTAGCCTGATTGCCCCGGTCAGGTCAACAAGCGCTTTCTGGTAGTTGCCTGTCTGCAAATACGCTGTTCCCCGTTTAAAATAAGCGTTAACATAGTTGCTATCAAGCCTGATAGC